>JBOHHR010000143.1:0-4387 GCA_050725475.1 Gammaproteobacteria bacterium
TTCAGGACGATTTCCCGGACGTCGTGTAACGGATGCTCGTTATACGTCATTCGGGACCGATTGTCCAGCTTCGCCTATAGCTCTTTAACTCATCTGAATTTTCTGCCTAGGACGCATTCACCCTGCGGATCATTGTCTCTTGTCATGAACCGGTAGCGCAAGGATGATATCGTTAAGCTTTTGCGCAACCGTTATAACCTATGGGTGATCCCAAAGGTAGAGCATTCTCGGATATTTTCGATGCGTACTTGAGCCGACGTTCTGTCGTGAAGGCCGGTTTGCTTACCGTGGGCACGGCTTTGCTCGGAGCCACTGGAAGATCTCCGCTCTCGGCACTGCCGATGCGCGGGATCCGAGACGATTTTTCGTTCCACGAAGTACGGCACGGGGTTGATGAGATTCTCCACGTTCCCCCCGGCTACGAGGTGCACGTGCTTATGCGCTGGGGCGATCCGGTGCTGGCGGGGGCCGCGCCTTTTGATCCGGCGCATCCCAAGGCGGAGCACCAGGCCCGACAATTCGGTTATAACAACGACTTCATTGCTTATTTTCCCTTGCCTAAGGGGTCGCTGAACCCCCGCCACGGGTTGCTGTGCGTGAATCACGAGTTCACCAATGAGGCGCTGATGTTTCCGGCATGGAGCGTAAGAGCGGCTTCCGCGCAGGCCAAGCGCGAGCGGGTACACACCGAGATGGCCGCCCTTGGCGCTTCCATCATCGAAGTCAAGCGCCTTGCGGAAGCTTGGCGCGTCGTCCCCGACAGCCCTTATGCCAGGCGCATCACGGCGCATGAGACTCGAATGCGCATTTCCGGGCCGTTGGCCGCCCATCCACGCATGAAGACACGCGATGATCCGGGCGGCACGCGGGTGCTCGGTACGATCAGCAATTGCGCTGGAGGGGTGACGCCATGGGGGACTTATTTGATGGCGGAAGAGAACTTCGATCACTATTTTTCGGGGTCCTTGCAAGGACACCCGGAGGCAAGGAACTATGCCCGCTATGGGGTGCCGAAACAAGGCTCCGTGTGGGGCGAGTACGACCCCCGATGGCATATCAATCGCGAGCCCTTGGAAGTAAATCGTTTCGGCTGGATGGTGGAAGTCGATCCCTTCAAGCAGGATATTGCCCCCGTCAAACGCACGGCCCTTGGACGGTTCAAGCATGAGGGGGCGAAGTGCGTGGTCAACGGCGACGGGCGGGTGGTGGTCTATATGGGGGACGACGAGGCGTTCGAATATCTTTATCGCTTCGTCTCCAGGGAACGTTTCCAAGAAAGAGCGCCAGGCTCGAACCAAGATCTCTTAGACCGAGGTACCCTGTGGGTTGCGAGATTCGGCGAGGACGGGGCTCTGCAATGGCTTGCGCTGCGTTGGGGAGAGTTGGGACTTACCAAGGAACGGGGATTTGAGAGCCAAGCCGATGTATTGCTTGAAACCCGGCGTGCGGCCGATATCGTCGGGGCGACGCCTATGGACAGGCCGGAGGGTATAGACGTGAACCCCCGGAACCAATCTGTTTTCCTGAGTCTGACTAATAACCGTGGGAGGCTGTTGGCGCAGGTGGATGGCGCCAACCCGCGGGCGCACAATCGATGGGGACACATCATTGAACTGCAACCGCCAGGCGGCGATCACGCAGCCCAGCAGTATCATTGGGACATGGTCGTACGCTGCGGGAATCCGGCCGATCGTCTGACGGCGGCAAGCTGGCATCCCGAGACCAGCAGCCAAGGGTGGTTTAGCTGCCCCGATAATCTGGTGCTGGATCACGCGGGACGGTTGTGGGTAGCTACCGATCAGGGCAAAGAATGGCCCGCCGCTTCCGGCACCGCCGATGGTTTGTGGGGATTGTGCACCGACGGTGCGCTTAGAGGTAAAGGAAGGATGTTCCTGCGTGCCCCTGTCGGGGCAGAAGTTTGCGGGCCTTGCTTTACGCCGGATGACGAGACCCTGTTCTTGTCCATACAACACCCGGGGGCGGATGGCGCGGAAAGCTATCCGGGTTTTGGGAGACCCTCGACCTTTGAGCAACCCGTAACACGCTGGCCTGATTTCGTGCCCGGAAGACCGCCCCGCCCGGCGGTGGTTGCGATCACGAGAGCGGGGGGAGGGAGGATCGGGATGTGATGTTGTTAAGGTCTTCGGCATCCCATTCCTAATCGAACAAGCTAAACTTGCACCCATGACGACGACCAGGCCTCTTGGAAGCGAATCGTGCGTGATTTTCGAATTGCCCCCGGACAGTTCGCTTAAGCGGCTGCGCTCCACCTTGCGTGCGAATTCACCCATCACCGAACAACCCGTGTGCGACCTGAGGTACAGCTATCTGGACAGTTTTGATTGGCGCTTGTATGACGCGGGGATGGTGTTAGCCAGCGCGTGGCAGAAAGACTGTCTACGCTTGCGCCTGTGTTCTCTGGCCGCGCCATGGTGCTATACCACGGCCGCGCAACGGTCTTGCCCTAAGCTCGCGAATGACATCGCCGATCCGCGCTTGCGGGCTTTGGTTGCCTCGGCGGTCAATGGCCGTGCCTTACTTCCGCTAGTGAGTGTGGATTGTCGGGAGCGTTTGTTCCGCATCTTAAACCAAGATGGCAAGACGGTGGTCAAGCTGCAGTTTTGCGAGGAGCGCTTCGGATCCAGGGAGCGCCGCAACACATCGGATTTGGGCTCATGGCTGCGGCTGAGCGCGGTTCGTGGTTACGAAAAAACGTTAGAGAAATGGCGTGCCCTTGTTTGCAGCGATCTGGGCGCTACGCCGCAGCTTCCGTTTTCCCGCTATCTCGCAGTGGGGCGTAGGCAGCCCGGGGATTACTCCTCCAAGCTGGACGTCCGGCTTAAGGCAACGCAGCGGGCGGATGTGGCCGCGCGGGTGATTCTGCGGCACCTGGCAAAAACGATGATAGCGAACGAAGATGGGATCTGCCGCGATTTAGACCCCGAATTCCTGCATGACTTTCGGGTGGCCGTGCGGCGCACGCGTTCTTTGCTCGGACAGGTAAAATCGGTGCTCCCGGAACAACGGGTACGCCGTTTCCGAGCGGAGTTTTCCTGGTTGGGTCAAGTAACGGGCACAGCCCGCGACATGGACGTGTACCTTTCCAAGTTTGCCGGATTGAAGACGAGCTTGCCCGCCACCTTCCAGGAGGATCTGATGCCTTTGCTCGGCCATCTTCGCACGCAGAAGGATCTGGCGCATCGGGACTTGGTTCGGGCATTGCGATCGAGTCGCTACAAAAAGCTTAAACACGACTGGCTGGCCTTGATCGACGCCGAGGTGCCGCAACGCTCACGCTTGGTGAACGCGACCCGTCCCATTGGAGCGGTCGCCGATGAATGCCTTCGGCGCATTCACCGCCGGGCGCTGAAAGAAGGCAAGCAGATCCGTGAAGACAGTGTGCCGCCTATGCGGCACCAACTTCGCAGGACCTGCAAAAAGCTGCGTTATCTGCTGGAGTTCTTCCACAGCCTTTACCCTGGCGATGCGATGAAGGATCTGCTGGCGCCCTTGAAAAAACTGCAAGATAACCTGGGTGACTATCAGGACTTGCAAGTGCAGCAGGAAGTCTTGCTCGGTTTTCGCCAAACCATGGAGACCAGCCACGATCTCACCCAGGCGAACCAGCACGCCATCGATCTCTTGGTGCAGACGCTGGTCAAACGGCAAACTGCAGTGCGGACCGAGTTTCCGGGACGCTTCCGTGGCTTACAAAGAGAGAGCGGGCGGTTCAAAACCCTGTTTAGCCCGAAGATCGCGGGGGTCCAAGCGCAAGCACTGAGCGTAGGTAATGAGCCTCTGGGCTGGATCAAAAGGGCCTAGCGAGCGGCCTGTCGGGACTTAGGAAGAACCTACGGCGGCGGCTTCGGCCATATCGCTTTTCGGCTGCGGGGGAACGCTGCTGCAAACCAAACCGTGTATGTAATGGACGTTGCCGATGGGCTGTCGCGGCTTTACGATGCACTATCTCGCGCTGATGAGACTGTTGTGCGAAGAGATCCATCAAGAACGCTTGAGCAATTCAATTTAGTCCGAGCGCCGGTCGATAGGGCGTGATTTTCGTGCTTGAAAGCAAAACCAGACCCAACAAGTCGAGGTGGCCGCCTAGTGCCGCCTGCGCTTCCCGGGCACGCGCGCTCTCAGCGCCGGTTGGGGACTCAAGGCGCAGCCGTTAATGTGTTGGCTGTCCGGACCGAGCAAGAACAGATAGGGAAGCACCACGTCTTCAGGCTCAGCCCACGCGAATGGGTCCTGTGCGGGATAGGCAGCCGCCCGCAGCCGCGTTCTAACCGGTCCGGGATCGATTGTGTTGACCCGGATGCGGGTGTTGCGCTCTACTTCGTCGGCAAACACCTGCATCATACCTTCCAGCGCGAATTTGGACACG
>JBOHHR010000144.1:0-4467 GCA_050725475.1 Gammaproteobacteria bacterium
TTGCCAAGGTGATCCAGCCATTCTTCACGCTGCCGACTCCACGTTTCATCGTCCCAGATCTCGAGCTTGTTTCTCTGCCCTAGGACCGTGATCCTGTTCTTTAGTCCCGCAAAATCGCGCAGTACCGGCGGGATCAGGATCCGCCCTTGGCTGTCGTGGGCGCATTCGGTGGCATGGCCCCACATCATCTGTTTGGTGCGGCGGCTCTGCTTGTCAAAGTCGGAGAGCGCCCCGAGCTTGGCATCGATGATTTCCCATTGCGGAAGGGGATATAGCCACAGGCAGTGGTCGAGCGGATTCAGGGTAAGCACCATTTGGTTTTCGCACATATCAGCCAGCTGTTCCCGCAAGCGGCTGGGGATCGCCAGCCGACCTTTGGCGTCTAGATTTAGTGTGCTGATCCCCCGAAGCAAGATTTTGTCCTCTGGCGCCAATTATAGACACTTTTCCCCACATTCCTCCACAACTGCAAACTATAGGCCCAGAGTTTTCGACCTGTCAAGCGGGAACTTAGGCTAAGCCCTTAATTGCTAATGGCCAGCCCAAAACGGTGGGTTTTAGTAAGAATCGGGGGAGTCGGCCTATAAGCCGGGTTCTGTTCCAGCAGCACCTCTTCGGGCCGCGGAGGCAGTCATCCATCTGGGGCGTACGTCGCCGCACACCTCTAGCGACCTACCCGGGGACGCATGCGGGCCACACGTTGCCGTGACAAACGGCGTGTCCCCCTATTTGGTCTTGCTCCAGGTGGGGTTTACCCTGCCACCGGCGTTGGCCGGCGCGGTGCGCTCTTACCGCACCTTTTCACCCTTACCGGATCGGGGCCTCCCTGGGACCAGGGTCGCGCAACCCGAACCGGCGGTTTGTTTTCTGTGGCACTTTCCGTGGGCTCACGCCCCCCAGGGATTACCTGGCACCCTGCCCTGTGGAGCCCGGACTTTCCTCCCCACGCAGGCTCTAGTCGTTGGCGAACTACACCTCGCGGAGCGACTGCCCGGCCGGCTCCCTTAGTGATTAGTCTCCTGCCGGGGGCTAAGGTTTCCTCGGCTTAAGGGTCGAGCAAGTCTAGAGCGGCTCTGTAGAGCGCGTTTTTGCGTGCACCTGTTAGGTCATGGGTGGCGGCAGCCGCCGCGCGAGCCGGTAGATACTTAAGCAACACGGACAACACGCGGCTGACCTCGTTCCCCTGCTCTGAGTTGGTTTGCGCCCCCTGCACCACCAACGTGATCTCCCCTTTGCGCTGGTTAGGATCTTGGCTCGCCCAGTGCAATATTCCCGCGAGGGTGTCGCTGCGTACAGTCTCGTGGGCCTTGGTGATCTCTCGCGCCACAGTGACGTCGCGCTCGGGTCCAAATATGGCTTGCATGTCGTGCAGGCTCGCCAAAATGCGATGAGGTGCCTCAAAAAAAACCATGGTTCGGGTTTCGTGGCGCAGATCCTTAAGCCGGCTGCGGCGAGCGACGGGTTTGGCCGGCAGAAAACCTTCAAACACGAACCGATCGGTGGGTAAGCCCGAAACCACCAAAGCCGAGATCAACGCGCAGGGCCCAGGGATGGGGATGACCCGAATGCCGGCCTCGAGCGCCGCTCGTACCAGATGAAAACCCGGATCACTGATAAGGGGAGTGCCCGCTTCCGAAATCAAGGCGACGTTACATCCTTTCCGCAAACGCGCCAAAATGCCCGGTGTGGCACGACGCTCGTTGTGTTCGTGGAAGGCATGCAGGGGCCGGGCTATGCCGAGCACTTGGAGCAGTTTGGCGCCGGTGCGTGTGTCCTCAGCCAATAAGAGCTGCGCTTGTATGAGCACTTCGGCCACTCTCGGGCTGAGGTCTTTTAAATTGCCAATGGGTGTGGCTACGATATTCAAGCTACCGCTTGGTTGACACCTTTCCACCGGCTCTAGATACTGTCTTCTGAGTTAATCATTGAGCCATTTTAATGGATAAGCTCCCCCGCTACGTCCCTACGCCGGAGCGCAAGTATTTGCAATGGGGCGCAGTGTCCCTTCTGTTAGCGATATCGGTTGGGTGTGCCGTTTCTCCATTCAAACGCGCAGCACCGGTCAAAGAGCCGGAAAGCGTACAGCGGCTTTTGAAGACAGGGGATTATGGCGGTGCCGGCCGCGAGTTGCTACGGGTTGCCGAAGAGGCAGGGCCCGAGGCAGGAATCGAGCTCCGTCTTCGGGCGGCGGAGGCGTTTCTTGAAAACGACGACGCTCGTTCGGCCAGTTCAGCCTTGGAGCGCCTGCCAACGCTGCCACGCGAAGACCCTCGATCGTTTTGGCGGGATGCCTTGTGGGCGCGCACCGCGCTGCTAAAAAACCAACCCGAAGAAGCGCTTTCCCTGTTGGATCTGCGCTTACCCGCGGACGTAGATAGGCAGGTGCAGTTGCAGTTCGAGCAAACGCGTGCCTACGCCTTTGAGGTGATGGGGAACGCCGGAGCCGTCGTGCGCGAGCGTGCCAAACTGGACGCGCTGCTGCCAAGCGAAGCGGCTCGAGCACGGAACCGGCGCGCTATTTGGGCCGCATTGGGCGCGCTGAAGCCGGAAAAGCTTCGGGGATTGATACCGGCGTTCGCTGGAGAGCCGGGAGCGGGCTGGTTGGAGCTTGCAATGTTGGCCAAGGCTTACGGCCACGACAAAGAGGGTTTCGCACAACAGCTGGCCCTATGGAGGCAGCAGCATCCCACACATCCCGCGGCCCGCGATGCGCTCGACCAGCTCTACGGCCCTCAAGGGGTGCTCATACGGGGACCGCGCCAAGTGGCGGTACTGCTGCCTTTAGAGGGGCGTTTTGCCCCAGCCGCGGCGGCGATCCGGGACGGCGTGATCGCAGCTTGGTATGACGATGCCCAAGAGGCGAACCGCCCGCTGCTAAAATTCTACGATGCGGATGTGAAGGATATCGCCTCCATATACCAGCGCGCCGTTGCCGAGGGAGCGGAATTCGTCATAGGGCCTCTGGAAAAATCGGGGGTCCAAGTACTCGCCGGACCGGGCGCGTTGCGCGTGCCGACTTTGGCCCTTAATCAGCTTGAGACGCTCACCGGTTCTCAGGCGGCTGGCAGCTATAGGCTATACCAGTTCGGCCTGTCGCCGGAACAAGAAGCCGAGCAACTGGCGAGCAAGGCTTGGGCCGATGGGTTCACCCGGTCCGTGGTCTTGGCCCCAAATGGGCGTTGGGGTCAGCGATTGTTTGCCGCGTTTCGGGCCCGCTATCGATCCTTGGGCGGGGAGATCCTCGGGCATGAAACCTATCTGCAGAACGCGGCGAACTACAGCGCGGCGGTGGATCGCGTATTGGCTAGCGTCCATCAAGCCGCGACTGATCCAGAGTTGGGCGAGAAGCGTGTTTTCCTGTTCTTGGCCGCGTTTCCCCAACAGGCGCGCCAGATCTATTCGCTCGTCCGATCCCAAAGCGCTCTGCCGATCTATGCTACCTCCCATATTTATGCCGAACACCGCAAGCCCCAACGGGGGCTGGAAGGGGTCGTTTTCGCAGACATGCCGTTTCTGTTACGAAATAGCAGCGGATCGATACCGGTTAGTTCGCCGGGTCCACGTAGCGGGCGCAGGCAGTCTACCGACTCTTTGAGGCTATATGCCTTGGGGATGGATGCTTATCGCTTGATTCCGCAACTGGCGAGGCTCCAAGCCGAACGATTTGCGAAATTTGCCGGGGCAACAGGATGGGTGAGCATGGATGGAAGCGGGCACCTGTCCCGTGAGTTACGCTGGGCAAGGTTTGTCGATGGGCAAGCTCAGGCACTATTCTAGGCGAAAGAGACCGAGCGATGCTGAGTCTGACACAGAAGACGGGCCACTGGGCCGAACAGCTGGCATCCAGCTTTTTGCAGCAGCGGGGACTGCGTTTGCTGAGCCGAAACTATCAATGCCGGTACGGGGAGATCGATCTCATCATGGAACACGACGACGCTTTGGTGTTCGTTGAGGTACGCTATCGGGAAGACACGCGCTGCGGCCGCTCGGCAGAAACCATAGACGCCCGCAAGCGAGAGCGCTTGTTCAAAACCGCGCAACATTATCTTCGGACGAGCGCGAAAGACCAGCCTTGCCGTTTCGATGCGGTACTGATCGAAGGATTAAGAGCGCAGCCGCGAATCGAGTGGGTGACGGGCGCTTTTTAACCATCATGTTGCAGTACGTCAGGCTAACGACCGCCTTTTATTGGCCTCATTCACCGTGTTGGATTTAACAGACCTAGAGATCCGCGCGAAACGGATCTTTGCCACGAGCGCAGAGCTTAAAACGCAAAGTGCGGAAGCCTTGAGTCGCCCGATCGCCGCGGCCGCGCAGCGGATGGCTGATTGCATGCTGACCGACAACAAGGTGTTGAGCTGCGGCAATGGCGGATCGGCGGCGGATGCCCAGCATTTTTCATCCGAGATGCTCAACCGGTTTGAACAGGAACGCCCCGGGCTGCCGGCCCTGGCGTTGACCACGGAC
>JBOHHR010000145.1:0-2551 GCA_050725475.1 Gammaproteobacteria bacterium
CCAGCGCCGCCGCAGCCTGCTACACGGCGCTCATCGTGGCCCACGTCCCCGATCCGCACTGGATGCATCAAAACCAAAGTTTTGCTGTACACATGTGGGGCATGTGGTTCGGATTCCTGTTAAGCGCGGGACTGGTGGTTTATTTCGTCGCCCGCATGGGCAGTGCTTTGCGCGAACACGACCGTGCACTGGCGCAAGCCCGCGAGCAGGCACTGGAGTCTGAGCAGTTGATCGAACTGGGTACCTTAGCCGCCGGAACCGCTCATGAATTGGGCACGCCGCTGTCCACCATCGCCGTAATCGCAGGGGAGCTTAACCGCGAACACGGCCAGGACCGCGCTTTCAGCCTTAAACTGCGGCTATTGCGGGAGCAGGTTATGCGCTGTAAAGAGATCCTCACGCGTCTCGCCGCGCGCGCGGGGCAAACGCAGGCAGACTGCGGCCGCCTACTGCCGATAAAGGATTACCTGGAAGATTTGGTCGCAGACTGGCACACCCAGCGCCCTAATGTAAAGCTCGCGACACGCTGGGAAGGAGACACCGGCGAACCGCAAATCATCGCCGATCGCACCTTGAGCCAGGCCATAATCAACATCCTCAATAACGCAGCGGACGCTTCCGCCGAAGCCGTTGAGCTGGATGCCTCCTGGACGCCAGAGGCTCTTCAAATCCAGATCCATGACCGGGGTAAGGGGATCCCCGGCGGAGTTCTCGAGCGGGTGGGAAACGCCTTCGTCTCCACCAAAGGACCCGATAAAGGGATGGGACTAGGACTATACTTGGCCCGCAGCACCGTGAATCGGCTGGGTGGTACGGTGCAACTCAGCCCGCGGCCGGATCACGGAGTTACGGCCAGCATCGTGCTGCCTTTGGCGCCCTTGCGCGCCACGAAATGAACAGAGGCGACTAAGCGAAACATTTCCCCAATGGACTTGCTGTTAGCCGACGACGATGAAACATTTTGCGAGGTGCTGGCCGAAGCGCTTCGCAACCGCGGCTTTCAGGTGTACGTCGCGCACGACGTGCCCAGTGCGCTCGAGGTGGCGGCCAAGCGCGACCTCACCCACGCCCTGGTAGATCTGCAAATGCCGGGGCCATCGGGCCTGGAGTTGGTTGCCCGCCTGTGCGAGCGAAATCCCGACATACGCTTGGTAGTGCTCACTGGCTACGCCAGCATCGCCACCGCCGTCGAAGCAATAAAGCTAGGGGCCACCCATTACCTAACCAAACCTGCCGAAGCGGAAGAGATCGTAGCGTCCTTCCGACGCGCCACGGGCGTCCCGGGCACACCCATCCCCGACAAACCTATTTCGGTAGGACGTCTGCAATGGGAGCATATTCATAAGGTATTGGATGAATGCGAGGGCAATGTCTCAGCGGCGGCGCGACGCCTTGGTATGCACCGACGCACTTTGCAACGCAAGCTCTATAAACACCCGGTTGAGCATTAAGCAGAGCACGCAGAGAGGAGGCTGGCGTTTTTTTATGGCCAGCCAAGCCATTTTTTGTAACAAAGAGGGAAATACCATGAAAAAACGCATCATATTCTTACTGGCTCTCGCCGTTGCAGGCGCTGGAGTGGCCGAGGAGGTGGTACTCAATACCGAAAAAGCGAAATCCAGCTACGCCATCGGCCTGCAGATCGGGCAAAGCCTCGTCCGCCAGGGTGTCGAGATCGACACCCAAGCCTTTGCGCTCGCTCTCCAGGACACGCTGGCAGGTCGCGAACCGAGACTGCCGGCGGCAGAGCTGCAAGCGGTTATGCAGAAACAAGAACATGAGATTCAAAAGAGGCAACAGGCTGTAGCGGAAAAAAACTCGGTCGCAGGACGCCGCTTCCTCGATGAAAACAAAAGCAAAGAAGGCGTTCATGAATTGCCCAACGGGCTACAGTACAAGGTCATAAAAGAGGGGAAAGGAAACCGCCCGCAGCGCTCTGATTCGGTCGACGTGCACTACCGTGGCACGCTTATCGATGGTCGTGAATTCGACAGTTCTTATCGCCGTGGAGAACCGACCACGCTGCGCCTTAATGGCGTCATCAAGGGATGGCAGGAGGCCCTGCCCATGATGCCACAGGGATCGAAATGGCAGATCTTCCTGCCGCCAGAGCTGGCCTATGGCCAAGGCGGCGCGGGTGCTGTTATCGGTCCTAACGAAACGCTGATCTTCGAAATCGAGCTGATCGCCGTCCACCGGCCGAAACCCGGTGGAAAGTGATCAGGATCGCGGTCAAGCGCGAGCCCTACGGACTGTGCCCACACTGGCCGGGGCTTACGCAGGATGCCAGGCTCGCTACGGAACGGATAGCGTCCTCGATCAGGTGCGGTTGATCCAGGTGCACGTAATGACCGCTGTAGGCCGCGACCAGCTGTTTCGCTTGCGGGGTGAGGGTTGCCAGCTGGCTTTGAAGCTCACGCCAGGCTTGTTCCTTGCGCTCACCGTCTTCATCCTGCGGCCACACGCGTTCCCCGCGCGTTACCACGATTAAAGGGATGGCCGGCATGGCGGGGATGCGTTCCACATCCTGGGCGCTGTGCTCGAGCTCCAA
>JBOHHR010000146.1:0-3300 GCA_050725475.1 Gammaproteobacteria bacterium
ATCCGGCAGGCCCGCGAGCGGATCAAGGCGGTAGCGATCCACACGCCGCTCTTGCCCGCGAAGTTCGGGCCGGCGAACCTCTATTTCAAGTGCGAGAACCTCCAGCTGGGCGGAGCGTTCAAGATCCCGCGGCGCGTACAACAACCTGGCCGAGCTTCCGCCCGACGTCCGCGCGCGTGGTGTGAACCGCATACTCCTCCGGGAACCACGCTCAGGCCGTCGCGCTCTCCGCAAAGCTCTTCGGTGTGCCCGCCACCATCGTCATGCTGGACCAGTCGGTTACGGAAAAGGTCGCGCAGACCAAGGAGTATGGCGCCGAGGTCATCTTCGGCGGTGACTCGTCCGAGAACATCAAGGCATGCGCGGAGAGAATCGCGGCAGAGCGCAGCATGACGTTGATTCCGCCGTTTAATCATGGCGGAACGATCGCAGGCCAGGGTACGGTCGGGATAGAGATCCTAGAGGATCTACCCGAGGTCCAGACGGTCGTGGTGCCGATTGGTGGAGGGGGCCTCATCTCCGGGATCGCCACCGCGGTGAAGGAGACCCGCCCCTCGGTTCGCGTGATCGGCGTGGAGCCCGAGGGCGCGCCCACGATGTTCGAGTCGCTCAGAGCCGGGGAGCTCGTGACCCTCCCGGGTACGAACACGATTGCGGACGGCTTGAAGCCCGTGCGCGCAGGCGATCTCACCTTCGCGGCCGTGCGAAGGTATGTCGATGATGTGGTGCTCGTATCCGACTCAGCGATCGTGGAGGCCGTGGCCCAACTCGTAAAGCAGGAGAAGCTCGTAGTGGAACCCTCGGGTGCGGCGAGCTTTGCTGCGGCGCGCTCGGGACAGGTCGCTGTCTCAGGTCCCACCGTGTGCGTCCTTTCGGGCGGCAACATTACCGGTGACCTGCTGAGGTCGCTTTGATCTCCCCGGGAACGGAGCGAATCAACGCCGCTGTATTCATCGAATTAGAGCTGAAAAGCCAGTAGCGATGGCAATCTTAAACAGGCTGCAATCAATACCCGTCTCGCTTTCCGCACTGCCTCCGGCGTGTGCGCGATTGGACCGGGTGATGGCGCTCTTGTGCAGTTGGTTGGTGCTCGGGCTCTACATCGACGGCTGGGCCCACCGGCATGTCAAGATTGAGACCTTCTTCACGCCCTGGCATTTGATCCTCTATGCAGGGTTTGTCGCCGTCGCGAGCTATCTGCTCCTCACATGGCACCGGAATCACGTCCAGGGCTACCCGTGGCGACGGGCCATGCCTCCAGGCTACGAGCTGTCATTGCTTGGGCTGCTGATCTTTGTGCTCAGCGGATGCGGGGACTTGATCTGGCACGAACTCTTTGGCTTCGAGCATGATCTTGAAGCCCTGCTCAGTCCGACGCATTTGATCTTGGCGCTCGGTGGGACGTTGATGATCGCCGGGCCGTTTCGCTCGGCGTGGCAGCGCCCAGACCACCCATCGGCTCGCAGCCTGGCTACCCAGTGGCCGATGCTCGTGTCGTTGACCCTGTTGCTATCGATCTTGACCTTCTTCACCCAATTTGCCCATCCCTTTGTCGAGACTAGGCTCGTTCAGGATATGGCCCGCTGGGACGTACAGCGGGAGATTTTCGTCATGCAAGCCGACGGCAGCGGCCAGACCCGCCTGGCAAGGACGCCTGCGCAAAGCCTGACCCACCCCTGCTGGTCGGCCGATGGTCGGCGCATCGTCTTTGCTGCAGGGACCTGGACCTATAACGAAAATGCGCCGAGCGATGCGGAAATCTACGTAATGAACGCGGATGGTACTGATCCAAAAAGGCTCACCGACAACGACAGCTACGACGGACATCCGTGCTGGTCACCCGACGGGAGTCAGATCGTCTTCGAATCCCTTCGGGACGGTACCCGCGCGATCTATGTCATGCAGGCAGATGGGAGCAAGCAAACCCGCATCACCCACGGCCACGGTAAACAGCTACTCCCAGCGTGGTCCCCGGATGGCAAGAAGATCCTTTTTGTCTCCGAGCGTGACAGTAGTGCCGAGATTTACGTGGTAGATCTGAAGGGTGGCGATGAGATTCGACTCACGACATCCAGCGACGACGGCGATCCCGCTTGGTCTCCCGATGGGCACACGATCCCTTTGCCTCCCGGCGCGATGGCAACTGGGAGATCTATGTCATGGAGGCCAACGGTAAGAACCCGACCAGGCTCACGCGCGATAAGGACAGCGATAGGTTTCCCTCCTGGTCGCTCGATGGAAGGCGCATCGCGTTCGCATCGAATCGGGAGGGCGACTGGGAGATCTACGAAATCGATGCCGAGGGGGGACTCGGATCGAATTTGACGGATAACCCAGCCACGGAAGATGCCAACGACGCTCCTCCTTCCTGGTCGCCCGATTCCACCAGGATTGCCTTCGGATCGACCGGCCACCCTCGTCATTCGCGCTTTCTCCGTCAAGCCTTGGGCATCGCCAGCATTCTGGTGCAAACAGCACTGCAAATGGGACTGATCTTGCTGGCTGTGTGGCGCTGGGAACTCAGTTTCCCCAGTCTCACACTGGTCTTTACCCTGAATGCGGTCCTGAACCTGAGCCAGTCGCAAGAATATAACTTCCCTCTGCTAGGGGCCGCAGCGCTCGCGGGCCTTGCGGCTGACCTCTTGCTTAAGCTACTTAAGCCATCGGTATCCGAGCCCCGAGCCTTGCGGCTCTTCGGGTTTACGGTGCCGAGCGCCTTCTACGGGTTGTTCTTTATGCTACTGATGTTCACGGGTGGGATCGGTTGGTCGGCCCATCTGTGGATAGGATCCGTCCTGCTTGCGGGCGTTACCGGGTGGCTCTTGACTTATCTATTGGTGCCGCCCTCAGGTACGCTAGCGAATCTACGTTAAAGCGGGTGGGCGTCAGGCCGAAAGTCGCAAACACCTCCGAGGAATCGCAGGTGTTGCCCTCCATCAGCATCGTGATCTGATCGCGGGTAACGGGGAAGAACTCGAAGCCTTCCAGCACGCCCGCCACCAGCTTCACCCCAAGCACTGGCACGGGAAGCGCGAGCTTGTGCGTACCGACAGAGCGTGCGAGTTCCTGGATGATGGTCTTCCATTCCAAAGCCTCGGGTCCACACAGCCCGTAGGTCTTCTGATGGGTCTCGGGCATGGTCAGGGATTTAACCAAGACCCTCGCCACGTCTTGGACGTGGATCGGCGCCAGGCGAAAGGTTCCGGCATGCATGGGCAGCAGTCCCTCGTAGAATAGGGGCGCCGGGATGGGCGGCTCGATGATTCTCTCGTAAAGCTGGGTCGCGAATTCCGTCCGCCC
>JBOHHR010000147.1:0-7479 GCA_050725475.1 Gammaproteobacteria bacterium
TGGGGGTAGTGGAATACATTGCGCATAGGGTAGCGGTCATGTATCAAGGGCGGATCGTGGAGCAAGGGAACGTCGATGAGGTGCTCTCTCGGCCGCAGCATCCTTATACCCAGCGTTTGCTCGCCGCCGTGCCCAAAGTCGGCTAAGAGCCTGTGAAAAATCTGCTGCGCTCTGGATCTCGCGTTGCATCCTTGGCGCGCCAACAGGGCCATTCCTTGGCCCTGGCTTTCCGGCGGTGCTCGGAATCCTCATGTATTTCAATATACACTCCGGGTTGCTCGTCTCATCCATGAGACTCGCCCCTGCGGGGCTTGTGCGCCGTTTCGTTACCAACGAAACGGTCCTGCGCGCCGGCGGAACGCGACCTTCCGTCGCTCGCGACGATTTTTTCACAAGCTCTAACGCCTGTCAGCCGACTGACTCGAAGAGGCGATCATCGCCCGCACCTGTTGAAACGAACGCACCAGCGGTTTGGCTTGCAATAACTGGGCGGGCAACTGAGCCAGGGCGGTGCGGGCGTCCTGGGCGGTCTCGAATACTCCGTAAATGATGACGTAGTGGGTTCGATGGCCGGCTCTTACCCGAAAGTAAGCCATATCCTGAGCCAAAGTCTGACTTTTCATAAAAGGGATAATGGTGCCCTCATCCGTAGTGGTGGCAAGCTGGACGGTAAAATGGGACGGCTCGCGTTCCAGGATCCACGGCTCGGCCTTGATCCTGTTTCCTGCACTTTGGGCACTACTGGCAAGCGTTTCGTGCGCGGCCGTCAGTCCCGGTTCCGTGGGCTTGCGGCGCCATTCCGGTATATCGTCAGGATCGACCGGGCGTTCTTGTTTGGCTTTGGTTAAGGCGGCCACGTTATACTGCGCTTCTGGCATACCCTGTTTCGCCGCTTGTTTGAACCATTGGCCGGCCTTGTCGGCATCGCGCTCTACACCCTGGCCATAGGCGTACATAACGCCCAATGCAAATTGAGCCCCGGCGTGTCCTTGACCGGCGGCTTTCTCGAACCACTCTCGTGCGCCGCGGTCGTCCCTGCCGGCGCCCAGTCCCCGAGCATATACCAACCCCAAGTTGTACTGGGCGGCTGCCAGGCCAGCGCCAGCCGCACGCCTCCACCACGCAATCGCCTGCTCCAGACTGTGGGGCAGCGCCTTTCCTTCGAAGTAAGCGCCTGCCACCGCATGCTGGGCTTCGGGGACCCCCTTTTCCGCTGCTTTTCGATACCATCGAATGGCTTCCTGATCTGTGAGAGTCACTCCCAGACCCTGGCGGTACATATCCGCTACCAGCAGTTGGGCTTCTGCATTCCCGCTCTCCGCCAGCGGCTTAAGGACCCGCCAGGCTTGGCCGTAGTCCTTATTGGCGTAATACTCTTGCCCTTCCTCCAAAGCGGCCGCCATCGCGGCGCTGATGGCCATGCCCAAGGTGATGCTTAGCGTGTACCGTTTAAAGCGCATGCGCGGGTCGGGGCGAATTTTCCTGGGAAGAGGGCAGGGCGGCGAGGCATGCCGGATCGTCGTTACGGGGGTCATTGACGCGATGGCTCACGGGGTATGCCGCAAGCCCTTTCACCAATGCGTGCTGCAAGACGGCGCGCAAGAGTGCCATGTCGTTGAGGTTTGGATCGAGCCAACTGGAGTAATCCTCGGGGCTAAGGATCACGGGCATGCGCTCGTGGATGTTGCCCAGAGATCCCAGCGCAGCTTGGGTCAGTAGCGCGCAGGCGGGCGCGTGGGCTTCGTGCTGCCAGATCGCGGCGAAAGCGAAGGTTTGCCCGTCCTGACGAGAAATGTAGTAAGGCCGGGGCGGCTTCTCGCTTCGCCTCCATTCGTAGAATCCGCTCGCGGGCACCAGGCATCGGCGCCGCCGAAAAGCGTCGCGAAAGCTCGGCTTGCGATCGAGGGTTTCGCTTCTCGCGTTGATCAGCAGGGGAGGGGGCCGATCGCGCTCGGACCAAACCGGCGTGATCCCCCAGCGCATGCTAACGAACTCCCCAGGTACCCCCACCGCGGCGACCTGTTGGCTGGGCGCGATGTTGTATCGCGGCTGTATCTCGGGTCGCGCCCTTAGTGAAAACAGAGCGGCCAGCTCATCGGGATCGGCATGAAGCGCAAATCGGCCACACATCGGCGGTTAATTCTGAAGGCGAATCGTGGTAGCTCCATCAGCCACCGCTCCATCACCATTCCGGTTGTGCCATTTCCTTGGCCAGAGCATAGATTTCCTCTGCGTCCAGTATTTGGTCATGACGGTCGAATAAACGGCCGACACAGACGCGATGCAGTTTTAGCTTCAGACCGCCGACGCCGATCCCGCCGATCACGATCTTGCCGTGGCGTTCTGCGCCTTTATCCATCATGTCCACGCCCTCGATGCCTAAGGGGGGCGTGGCGTTAGCATCGGCCATGAATCGCAGATCGGGGTGATCCTTCCACTGCCGTTCGATGAGCAGTTGAGCACCGGCGGCGCCGGTCGCATAGAGCACTTGGGCCCCTTCCAGCGCCCGAGTGAACGACGCCTCGTCATTGGCCTCGAAGGGCGTCAAATCTACTCCGAAACGCGCTTTCATCAGCGCACAGGCGTGTTGCGCCCGTTCCATATGGCGTGAGGTTAGGGTCACATGCGCGCCTTCTTGGGCGAGCAGGGCGGCGGCCCGCTGGCCCACGGGGCCGGTGCCGGCCAGCACTACGGCGCGCTTTCCCCGCACATCGTTGCCGGCGGCTTGCACCAGTTGCACCACACCCGATGCGGCCGTGGTGTTGCTCCCATTGCTATCCAGCATCACGGAGACGCGGAAGTTGGCGAAGAACTTTTTCTTCACCACTTGCAACAACTCCTGGCCCTTGGAGAGATCGCTGCCCCCCACGAACAAAGCTGTGTACTGCTTCTCTTTGGGCGCGCGGGTAAATATCGCTCCGTCTACGATGACGCCGACGTTTTCAGGAGTCAATCCGCCATAGCCCGTTACTTGGTCGGCACCCCCATCGTAGGCGACCACGGTGTCGAAGACGCTCGGCATAGGGTCGGTATCTAAAAGGAATAATAGCTTTTTCATCGTCGTTTTTCCTCGACTCGTTCTTGTGGGAAACCGCGGTGATGAGGAGCAGCGCGCATGTCGCTGAGCGTTGCGTTTGGTTCTATTTATCTTCTGTAACGTTAACCCAAGCGCGCGTTTTCGACAAGCGGCGCTATGGAGTTGCATCGACTGAGGCGAGACCTATAATCGTCCGGACGTTTCTGAGCGCCTTAGAATGAACAAGCGCTCTTGTGGCAGAACCGAGGGGACAACAAATGATAAAAGATAAACCGATTCACTGGTTCCTTGACGAGCTCGCGAGCAAGGCCTCCACCCCGGGGGGCGGCAGTGCGGCGGCGATCATGGGGGCGATGGGCGCCGCCCTGGTCAGCATGGTCTGCAACCTCACGATTGGCAAGGAGAAATACGCCGGTGTCGAGGGCGAATTGAAAGAGGTCTTGAGTCGCGCGGAAGCGCTGCGGGAGCAGATGACCGATATGATCCGGCAGGACGTAGCGGTTTTTGACCAGGTCATGGGGGCTTACGGCCTGCCCAAGGACACCGAGGAGCAAAAAATCGCCCGCGGCGAAGCCATCCAAAAAGCGTTGCAAGCGGCCACCGACGTACCGCTCGGGTGCGCGCGAGCGTGCGTGGAAGCGATAAGCTTAAGCCGTACTGCAGCGGAGAAGGGCAACTTAAATGTGATCAGCGATGCCGGTGTCGCCGTTGTCGCTGCCCATGCGGCCTTGCGCAGCGCGGCGCTCAACGTGTACATCAATATAGGGAACATCAAAGATAGGAGCTTCGCCGACGCGCGCCGCGGAGAACTGGAGCGACTGCTGCAAGGCGCCGACTCGGAAGCGGAAGCCATTTACGCGCTGGTCAAAAGCAAGCTGTAAGTCGTCGCACGGGGGATTCGCCTAATCGGAAACGCCGGCCCGTGGGCCTTTCTAAGGGGTGCGGTGGCTCGCCTGCTGGCCAACCCTCCCGACGCCTGGCTCTACCCCACGTTCACCGGCACCAGCGTCATGGTGTCCGAAGATGTCGATCACCTTCACGGCCACGGTGTAGCGGCCGGTTTGGATGTAGGCGAGTGGCGCTGAAATTAGCTCCAGCTCGCGGTTCCCGCGGGTGCGGCCAACCCTTCACGCGAGGGGCCGCTCAAAACCGTCGCCTCGCCATTCGTTTGATTCTTCTCCAAGATCGCCTGGTTGCGGAGAAATTCCTTTCAGGTGATATAGCCTTCATGGTGACTTTTTATCGCAACGCGCCAGGCGTCGCGGTCCACCTTGCGGACCTGGGAGTGGACCTCACCCGCTGCGCTTATCGTCCGATGCGATGGCGGCCGAAAACATAACCCGCCTAAGAGGGGTTCTTCAGCACACCGAGAGGATGCGGCTATGAGTCAGCTGTCCCCACACGAGCCTCCCGGCCCATACGCCACCGTAGGCGCGTTTGGGAAAGCGAAGCCCGGGCGTGGCAAAACGCTGCATCACCCCATAAGCGCTCCCCGTCTCCTGAAAGAGGCGGAAAACCAAGTGCACAGCCCCCCGCACCTTAAGCGTCCGGGTCAACAATAATGCGGTCTTCGTCTCCATAACACAATCCGACCGGCAGCGGAAAGCGCAGCTCACCGCGCTTCGCCTTGTTGAGCTTACCCCCTTGGAGGCGCGCGCGAGAGGATGCAGCTCGGCTTGGGCCAGTGTTCCCTTGAGCCCGAGCAGCAGCCCGTCGTTGAAATCGGCCGGGTCGTAGCATCCGTCCTCGTCGATCACTAAAAGTCTCGGTCACTGCGCAGAGCTCGATCAGCCGATGCCAATCGAGACTCGAGCGTGCAAGTCTCGAGGGCTCGAGCGCACACTACCTCAGCTTCGCGCTGCGGCGACTCCGAATCCCGCCGCCTTCAGACGCACGATCTCATCCCGGATCTGGGCGGCTTGCTCAAATTCCAGATCCCGCGCGTGGCGGTACATCTGCTCTTCGAGCGCCTTGATGCGCTTCGCCAAAACCTCCGGGGAAACGGCGTCGAAGCGCCCCTTAGCCTCGGCCACTTTAGGTAGCGCACGGCCGGGGGCGCGTTCGGAGCGGGCGCCTTCCATGATGTCGGCCACGGCTTTCTGCACCCCGCGGGGCGTGATCCCGTGCTCGCGGTTGAACGCGATCTGAACCTGGCGGCGACGGTCCATCTCGCCCAAAGCCCGCTGCATGGAGCCCGTCACTTCGTCCGCATACAAGATGGCTCGGCCCCGCAGATTGCGCGCGGCACGCCCCACAGTCTGGATCAAGGATCGCTCTGAGCGCAGAAACCCTTCCTTGTCCGCATCCAGGATCGCGACCAAAGACACTTCAGGGATATCCAGTCCTTCTCGCAGTAGATTGATACCGACCAGCACATCGAATCGGCCTAGGCGCAGATCGCGAATGATCTCAACCCGCTCTACGGTGTCGATATCCGAGTGCAGGTAGCGCACCCGCACCCCGTGTTCCGCAAGGTATTCGGTAAGGTCTTCCGCCATGCGCTTGGTCAGCGTGGTCACGAGAACCCGTTCGTTCTGGGCTACGCGCCGGTTGATTTCGGACATCAAGTCATCGACCTGGGTAACTGCCGGTCGCATCTCCACCCGCGGATCGATCAGGCCCGTCGGTCTCACCACCTGCTCCACCAACTGGCCGGAGCGCTCGAGCTCATAAGGCCCCGGTGTCGCGGAGACCAAAATCGCCTGTGGCGCCAAGCGCTCGTATTCTTCAAATGTCAAGGGTCTGTTATCCAGGGCCGAGGGCAGGCGGAAGCCGTATTCCACCAGATTCTCTTTGCGCGAGCGATCGCCCCGGTACATGCCGCCAAGCTGCGGAATGGTGACATGGCTCTCGTCCACCACCAGCAGGGCTTTGGATGGAAGATAGTCAAACAACGTTGGTGGCGGCTCGCCGGCCTGGCGCCCGGAAAGGTAGCGCGAGTAGTTTTCTATACCCGAGCAGTACCCAATCTCCAGGATCATCTCGAGGTCGAAGCGCGTGCGTTGCTCCAAACGCTGCGCCTCTACCAACTTACCCGCCGCTTCCAGCGCTTTCAGGTGTTGCTCCAATTCTTCTTGAATCCCTTCCAGCGCATTCAGCAAGGTCTCCCGTGCAGTGACATAGTGGGTTTTCGGATAAACGGTCAGCCGGGGCACCCGGCGCAGGATCTCACCGGTCAAGGGATCGAAATAACACAGCGACTCGATCTCCTCATCAAACAGCTCCACCCGCACCGCATCCCGCTCTGACTCCGCCGGAAAGATGTCGATGACATCACCCCGCACGCGGTAGGTCCCGCGATGCAGCTCAATGTCGTTGCGCGTGTACTGCAGCTCGGCAAGACGGCGCAGAATCGTTCGCTGTTCGAGCGTCGCGCCGCGTACAAGGTGCAGCACCATCCCATGGTAGGAGGCCGGATCGCCCAAACCGTAGATTGAGGACACGGTAGCGACGATGATGCTGTCTTCGCGCTCCAGCAAAGCCTTGGTGGCGGACAGCCTCATCTGCTCGATGTGGTCATTGATCGATGCGTCCTTCTCGATGTACGTATCGGTGGCCGGCAGATAGGCCTCGGGCTGGTAGTAATCGTAATAAGAGACGAAATACTCGACCGCGTTGTGAGGAAAAAACTCGCGCATCTCCCCATAGAGCTGGGCCGCGAGTGTCTTGTTTGGGGCCAGCACCAAGGTGGAGCGTTGCACCTGCTCGATCACATTGGCGATGGTGAAGGTCTTACCCGAGCCCGTGACCCCGAGCAGGGTCTGATGCGCGAGGCCGTCCCCCAGCCCCCGCACCAAGGCCTCGATGGCCGCGGGCTGTCCCCCCGCGGGTTGGAAGTTGGCGGATAACTGGAATGGCCTGCTCAAAGGGATTCAGTCCGAGGAAAACAGCGAGTATATTACACCTCCTTTATGCCGCGCAGTTTTCAAGTAGCGGGCTCAAGGGGGTTATCTTGGACTTAGCCATCGCCGAAGCGTGTGACCTGCAAGTCTTGCGTCCTCCTGGAGGCCTTTTACCAATCATTTCGTTGGCGCCGAGAGAGACTCAGGGCGTTTACAGGGGGTAGTTCCCCGCAGCGTGCCACCGTGTTAACCCAACAAGAATTGGCAATCTTATTCCGGGATTTGGAATCGGATAGAGTAGAGCGCAAGCGATCCCCTTCGGACCTAGCGGCATCCGTTGCCAGCCAGTGTTAACGTAACTTCTGCGGGATCTCCTCGATGCCGTAGATGCAAACCTCACCGCTTGGTAAGGCACAGAATCGTTCGCGCGGGCACTGCGTCAGGATCTTTTGTTCCGTCCCCTCACCGCAGCGAGCTCCGGCCCCCTTGAGAACTGGATCGTCACCTCCGGATACTTGGAAATTTGCTCGGGCATACGATACCTCCGTTAAGATCTGGAATCACACAGCGCTACTCGATCTCCTATCCCTTTAGAGCTTA
>JBOHHR010000148.1:0-6225 GCA_050725475.1 Gammaproteobacteria bacterium
TCGTCGGCACCCCCAAGGGCAGGCTCACCAAGTTGGAGCGAGACCTCCTTCCCCTGCCCTGGCAAGCAGTGCGTCCGGGTGTGCAGGTGAAACTCCTACCCCAGGAGCAGGAGCTCTGTGTGTTCGCCGAAAGCCGCGATCGCATCCACAAGGAACGCGCCATGCGCCGGGGGCGGCAGCTCAAGGGGCTAGTGAAGCGCCTGAAGCAACTTCAGCCGATGAAACTCAACGACACGCGCCGGTTGCTGCTCAAGCTGGGTGAGGCCAAGGGGCGTTATCGGGCCGGCTGGCGCTTGCTCGACCTCGTGTTGCCACAAGCCGAAGCATCGGGCGCCTTGCCTGAACCTGCGGCGCCAGACATCCAGCCCCAACGTGAGACCTCCGGCGCCACGGACGAGCGGCGCGAAGGCCCAGCCGAACTTCTCCTTCCGGCTCAATCGCCAGAAACTACGCCACGTGCGCCGGCGCGAAGGCCGCTATTTACTTCGTACCATCTGTGCGGGCACAATTCCGATGAGCTGTAGCAGCTCTACCTCCAGCTTACCGAGGTCGAGGCGGCGTTCAAAAACCTGAAAGACGATCTGCAACTGCGCCCGATTTACCATCAACTCCAGCACCGCATCGAAGCACACACATCTTTGTCGCCTTCATGGCCTATTGCCTGCACATCAACTTAAGAGCGCGACTTAAGCCCTTGGCGCCGGGTCTGACCTCACGTGCCGTACTCGACACGTTCGCCGGTATCCAGATGGTCGATGGGCACTTCCCCACCACCGATGGCCGCACCTTGATCTTGAGCCGTTACACCGAGCCCAACCCAGACCAGCGACTTCTTCTGGAACGACTCAACCTGACTCTCCCGCCCAACCACCTCCGCGAATAACCGCCGAAGGTCAACTCGTGCACTGAAGCAATCGAGCCATTTGTAGTAGAGATCTTTTCACCGCGCAGTCCGATTTATGCGCCTTCCAGGCGGCTTATCCTCTCCAGTTGAGAAAGTTGGGCTAGTAGCGTAGTATCCGCCGAAGGCTATGCGGCCGTGGGATCGGGCAGTGACCCCGGCCGGGTAATAGATCTCAGAGTCACACTTCCTTTAGTTAGCGTGTTCCACTTGCGTGCCACCCCAAGCCGTGCCAGGGCCGCCGTGGGTAACAATTTTCCGCCTTCGGGTATTTCTACGGCGTCGCCACATAAGCACAGGATCAGGTGCTCGAGGCCGGGGTTGTGCCCGACCAACAACACGATCCGTTCGCGCTCGGGTCTCTTGCGGACGAGATCAAGCAGGGAGTCGGCCGTAGCCGCGTAAATACGCTCGTCCCAAACAACTCGCTGGGGGTCGATATGCAGCGTCTCGCAGATCGCGTGGGTGGTTTGCACTGCCCGCAGGGCGGGTGAGCTCAGAATGGAATCGGGCATTAGTTCCTGTTCCCGCAACCAATTCCCTATGCGTTTCGCATCCCTTTTGCCGCGCTTAGCAAGCGGCCTGTCGTGATCCATCGCGGCGTCCGTGTCCCAGGCGGATTTCGCGTGCCGTAAAATCAACAACTCGCGTGCGTGCTTTTGTTCGCTCATAGAGGCATGCCCTCACCCACTTCTATCGGAAGTCGCTTTTTCAGCTTCTTTTTTTCTTCCTTGCCAACACCTTTCGCAATGCTTTCGGGCTTAGCAAAAGACTCTGAAGGTCGATTTTACCACCTGGGCCAAGATGGCGTTGCTTCCGGCACCGAAATCGAGTGGAATTGTTGCGCTTGACAAAAAACACTTGTGGGTGTTTCGTGCCTATTCGAGTTCAGACGCTAAGAGGGGGTGAGGTATGAGATGGAAGGTCGGTGACCTATTAGGTCGATTGCTCTGTTTCGTTGGGGTTCATGATTTCAGGGTCATCGAAGTAGTCTTCGGTTTCGGGGTTGACGATACGGTGCAAAAGGTCCAGTGTCAGCGTTGTGGCCTGGTAACGACCCGCAAGGGATAGCACGAAGCTGCAGGCTGCTAACAGCGTTTCCCGGGGTTAAAGGGTTAAAGTCTGAAGCTTGCATGCCGCTATTACTTGCAGACGATTCTGTGTGATCGCTGCGGATCGCAGGATGCTGTCGTACAACTCAATATGGTGGGCGTTCAAGCTGTGCGAAGTACAATAGGGCTCTCGCTGGATGCGTTAGTTGCCATCCTCATCCTCTTTCTGCTGTCTTTTGGCGGTAATTTTTACCAACGATTGCAATACGCGGATTTATTGGAAGGTCACAAGGACCTTAGTTTGAGCAGGCAGCTCGTGGAGTCACACTTGGCGCAGGCGCAGAGATTACTAGCCGACTGTAACAAATGGGCGGCGGGAGAAGCGTCCAAGAACAGACGGAACAGTAAAAAAAGGTCACTTAGCAAGAATTAGACGCTTCCCGTACAGGCATTCCTGTTGGCGCTACCGACCTGGCCGATTGTGTGCTTCGGGCCCGTGCCGCTAGCGAGGCCTGTTATGCTAAGCCCCAATCCACCGCCTAGGAGGGATTCCATGAAGATCACCATCGATATCGATGCGACCCCGGCAGAGGTACGTGAGTTTTTTGGTCTGCCAGACCTAAAGCCGCTGCAGGAGGAATTCGTCGATATGCTGCGCGATCAGATGAAAAGCGGTATGGCCGGGACCGATGCCTTAACCTGGATGAAATCTTTGTGGCCCGCACAACTGCAAACGATGGAGACGGTGCAAAAAGCGTTTTTTGAAATGCTAAGCGCGAGCGAGAAAAAAGCCGATGCGCAGCAGACGGGCGGAAGACCGCGGGAGTAAATGCATGCGTTTTTGAATAGACAGGAACTTATCGAAGTGTGACGCGCGACGTTCCATCCGTGGATGTTTTTCCTTAACGCCGCGCGTCTCCCTTCATACCACCACGTTCCATGCTGTGGATTCGCTCCCTGGGGGAGAGGGAGCATCAAAGGATAGCGAAACAGGTTCCTTTTGTCTGTGAAATATTTCACAGACAAAAGAAAAGGCTTGTGCTCTGAAACAATTCCGCATTGCAGTTCAAAGGAAGACTTAAGGGCCGGGGTTCGTTAGACCGGGTAAGGCAGGCGTTCGACTCGGGAGGCGCCCCCTCATAAGGACGCCACCCCCACCTGCAGGAGCTATTAAGCCCAGGCAAACAGCGACGCTTGGACAACAAGCAAGCTATCCGCGCGAAGCGGCCGTTATGACGAGAATGCTCGCGGCCGTTTTTAGCGGGCTACCTAAGATTGGCGCACTGGCCGACTAGTTCCGCCGCACCGAAATAGGATTGCAGCGCATCTGGGATTCGCACGCTACCGTCTTGTTGCTGGAAGTTTTCCATCAGCGCGATCAGGGTGCGCCCCACGGCCAGCCCGGATCCGTTTAGGGTATGCACTAGTTCCGGCTTCCCGGTCTCCGGATCGCGCCATCGCGCCTTCATGCGCCGGGCTTGAAAAGATTCGAAATTGCTGCACGAGGAGATCTCCCGAAATCTCTGTTGAGCCGGCATCCAGACCTCGAGATCGTAGGTCTTGGCGGAGGCGAAGCCGAGATCGCCGGTGCACAGGCTCACCACGCGATAGTGCAGTCCTAAGCGCTGCAGCACCGCTTCCGCATGCGCTGTCAGCTCTTCTAAGGCCTGGTAGGACTGCTCGGGCGGAACCAGCCGTACCAGCTCGACCTTTTCAAACTGGTGCTGGCGGATCATGCCGCGGGTGTCTTTGCCGTAGGAGCCTGCTTCGCTACGAAAGCACGGGCTGTGGCAGACAAAGTTTAAGGGCAATTGTGCGGCGATGATCTGCTCGCGCGCGAGGTTGGTAACCGGAACTTCGGCGGTAGGAATGAGATACAGCCCTTGCTCGCGCACCGCGAACAGATCGGCCTCGAACTTGGGCAACTGACCGGTGCCTTGCATGGCTTCGGCATTGACCAGGAAAGGAACGTAGACCTCTTTATAGCCATGCTCGCGGGTGTGCAAGTCCAACATGAACTGGATCAAGGCTCTCTGTAATCGCGCGAGCGGTCCCGAGAGGACGACAAAGCGGCTTTTAGCGATGCGCGCCGCCGCCTCAAAATCCATCGCGCCCAGACCCTCCCCTAGCTCCACATGGTCCTTGGGCGGAAAATCAAACTCCGGCGGCTCGCCCCAGCGCCGTACCTCGACGTTGTCCGCCTCCGAGCTACCCACCGGTACGGACTCGTGGGGTAGGTTTGGTACCCCAAGCAGGATATCGTCTAAGGCCCTCAGCGTTTGCTCCAGTTGGGCTTCCGTTTCCTTTAGTCTTTCTCCAAGGCCCCCGACCTCCCCTAACAGCGGCTCTGCATCCTCGCCCCGCGCCTTGGCTTGCCCGATCAGCCGGGATTTCTCATTGCGCTGCTGCTGCAGCGCCTGGGTCTGCACTTGGAGCCGTTTGCGCTCGGATTCCAGCCGCTCTAAGGCTTGCACATCAAGCGCGTAGCCGCGGCTTGCTAACCGCGTGGTGATCTCTTGCAGTTGGTTTCGCAAGAGCTGGGGATCGATCATTGGACATCCTCCACCCGGACTCGGGTCACCGCGGCTCGCCTTGCTCATCGAGTCGGCGCAACCGTGCCAGCTTGTCTGCGATTTTCACCTCCAAACCTCGCTCGACCGGATAATAATACCGCCGACCTTTAAGCTCTAGCGGGAAGTAGCATGCGCCTGCTGCATAGGCTTGCGGTTCATCGTGGGCATAGCGATAGCCTTTGCCGTAATCCAAGGCCTTCATCAAGCGCGTGGGGGCGTTGCGCAAGTGCAAGGGCGCTTCCAGGGATCCTCCCTGGCGCGCATCATCGAGAGCCGCTTGCCAGGCGTTGTACACGGCGTTGCTCTTAGGAGCACAGGCTAAGAATACGATGGCCTGAGCGATGGCAAGCTCTCCCTCGGGGCTGCCCAAGCGTTCCTGCGCCTCCCAAGCGTTGAGAGCCAGTTGCAGAGCGCGCGGGTCCGCGTTCCCGATATCTTCTGAGGCGATGCGAACCACCCTGCGCGCAATGTACCGCGGATCGCACCCCCCATCGATCATCCGCGCATACCAATACAGGGCCGCATCCGGATCGGAGCCTCGCACCGCCTTGTGCAAAACCGACATCTGATCGTAGAACGCCTCGCCTCGTTTATCGAAACGCCTGAGTAGGCTGGAGCTGGTCGCGTGGCGCAGATGTTCTTCTTTGATATCGGCGTTACCGGCGAGATCGATCGCAAGCTCCAACAGGTTTAGGGCCTGCCGGGCATCACCATCGGCGACCACGGCCAGTTCATCGCGCAGATCGGGCGGCATGCGCGGTTGCTCGGCCAGCGCTTGTAAAGCGCTATCGATCACGCGCCGAATATCTTCCTTAGCAAGCGGCTTGAGCACATATACGCGCACCCGAGACAACAAGGCATTGTTCAGTTCAAACGAGGGGTTCTCCGTGGTTGCCCCGATAAACACCACCGTGCCGTTTTCGATGTGTGGGAGAAAAGCATCTTGCTGGGCCGTGTTGAATCGGTGCACCTCGTCTACGAAAAGCACCGTATCTTGCCCCTTGGCCTGGCGCGCGGCTCGAGCCCGATCGATGGCGTCTCGGATATCCTTCATCCCCGAGAGCACGGCCGACAAGGCGATGAATTGGGCATGGCTGTGACCTACGATGATTCGCGCGAGCGTGGTCGCTTCCGGGCGGCCCCCAAAAAACCATGGGGTGCAGGTGGTCCGATTCGATGGCCGCCCGCAAGGGCCGACCGGGCCCTAGCAGATGATCGTGCCCGAAAACCGCCTCGAGGCGGGTCGGGCGCACCCGGTCGGCTAAGGGGCGGCAAGTGCTGAGGCTTTGGTCAGTCATGCAAGCGGATGACCGCGGGCTATTCTCCAGCGTCGGCGGCATCCAGCACGTCCACACCCGGTGGCGGTACGAACTTGAAGAGGGCGGGATCGATGCGACCGTTGCGCTGCTCCCCGGAAAACACGATGCGGGTGGTCTGGCCGAAGTTATCGAGAAGCTCCATCACTCCCAGTCGCGGCCCATCGAAGCCTAAGCGTATAAGAGTGTATTGAGCTTGCTCTTTGCGGGGTTTGAGCCGGATCCATTCCAGCCCGTCCGCTACACCCAGTTCGGAAACCTCGAATTCGCGGTCGATGTCCGTCCTGCCGCTTAACAACAAGGCCGGAGTCCCGGCCACGGCGGAATCGAAAGGCTTGACCGAAACCTGTTCCAAGTCCTTGTCATAGACCCACACCCGCTCC
>JBOHHR010000149.1:0-2712 GCA_050725475.1 Gammaproteobacteria bacterium
CCATCATTATATCAAGCTCTATTTGCCTATGACGTGGCACTACATTTCAGCCGCCGCGCAAAACCATACCTTGATTTTATTGAAGTTTTTCCTACTACACCGGCCCCGACTGTTGAAGATGAGTTAGAGATCTACTTTTTTCACCTGGTGGCGCTAAAGCTTTACTACATCCACTCTGTGGTCGCATAGCAGGTTGCGGCTCATCTCAGCAAGTGCTCTTGCAAAAAGAGTATGCCAGCCCGCGAAGCTAGCGCTGCGAAAGTCCGTATAACGCTGAGCATCCTGGACAAGGGATGCCGGGATCCCGGGAACGCCCTCGCTGAGGAGACTATTTTCGGGCGTGATCAGTTCTTGCCCGATGCGGTCGCGAAAGCCAACACGAGCATCATGAGGATCGCTTAGTTCACTTGTAATGAGTGTCCACTTACGAGTGCCAGATACCGATAAAAGTCAGCTCACGCCACCTCCGAATGGGCGTATCGGTTTCAAAACTTCTCGTCGCGTTTCTCAATTCATAACTACTCGTTCTATACTCAGCCTAGGCCGATAAGTTGTGGTCCTTCCTGTGACGCGCCCTTTCCTTGAGCACGGCCTGATGTTTTTCGTCCTTGGCGGCAAAAAAACGAATGACCGTAACAACAAGCCAGTAGATGAAGATGAGCTTTAAGAAGTCAAACGCATAAGCAATCAATGATACATCAGTATCAAACATGGTCATTCTCCCGGGTCCTGTTGTTTCTCACCGATGGCGGCGAGCCATCGAGTGTTGTTGCCCTCATCACTTCTCCTCCGAGTATGGCAGCTATTTTGGGTGGGTCTAGGTTCTGTGCATCGTAGGTAATATCCATAGGATCAACCATCAGCGTGCGTAACAGCAGCCCATTCGGTTCCATTCGGAAGACGAGCGTTCTGCGGCCAAACTTCATGTCCTCTTTCAGTTTTCGAATACGGAAATCCAAGAAGTCAAACCTGCTTGGCACCAGGAATGGCCGAACGACGATCTTGCCGCCTGCGAGTTCATCCCAATAGTCTTCGACAAAGCGATCAAAGCCCGCGTCTATGACAGCAGTCATTGGAGCCGGAACCTGGACGGTGTTGAATTTCTTTGTCTCCGCCTTTCGATGACTAATGGCCAACAGCTCACCGGCGCGTTGCGATCCCTCCCTGTGACCCGTGCGCCGATTTGCCAAATTGAAGTCGGGCATGGTACGGCCAGCCGTGAAATCTATCCTCTTCTCAGCGAAGGCATCACCCTCAGCGTCCTTATAGGTGACCGTGCTGCGTAAGACGCGCTCGCCGTCGTACACCTCACGGTGATGTTCACTGTAGAGCAATTCACCGGTATCCAAGTCATACGCAAGCCCCACGCGCAACAGCACCTTCGCTTCGATTGGCGCAGCGAGCAGAGTCGTTGCGCTGAGGAGTAAAGCGTTACACACAAGACGCAAGAGATTCGTGCGCATGGTGCGATGGATGAATGTTGAGCACTCGCCCACGTTGCCTAAAGGTCGCCCACTACCCGTGTATCTCCCGGCAAGCCGAACTTCTCTTTCGCCGTCGCCACCGCCTCACCTAACTGCTCCCGATACCCCGCCTCAACCGTCACCCGACGCCTCTTGCTACCATCCCCAAACACCCGCCTCCATTGCTTGTTGCTTAACTCCATCGCCATGTACAGCCTGGGTGCAATTGGGTTATCCTTGCCTTGAAGGGTCGCTGCGTTCATCTTCGGTCTCCTTAGTTACTGATTTGTGAAAACCACCTAGGGTAACTTGTGGCGACTCTTCATGGTATCTATTCGTTGAGCGGCATCAACCACTTTACGAAGAGAAGCTACATAGTGGCCAACGAATTCAAGCGTAAACCGGAAACGGTGCTCACAGAGGCGAACAGAGCGTCGGTTTGGATCCCGTGGTACTTCAAGCGAGGCGTTCTCACTCTCGTCATCGCACCGCTGTTCCTTTTCCTGATTTACTGCATCGCTGTCTCGGCTTTCGGAGCGGTGATTCAGGGCCTCGCGCTTCTCCGAGCAAGCTATGCGGTCTTCGACTTCATTGGGGCGTTCATCGCTGTCTCCTTCGGCTGGGTTCCCGTAATCTTGCCTCCGATTCTCTACTATTCGCTCATTAAGAACTTGCCAGGCCTCTGGCTCCGGCCCGACGCCTCTCGCCGCACCAAGATCTTCTCTTTCCTTGCCGTTCTTGTTCTGCTCCCGCTCGCTGCATTCCTCGTCTACCATGGCGTTGCCTGGGGCATCGGTTGGATCGCCGATCGGAATCCTTGCGCGGCCTTTTCTGCTAGTGTTACTGGGCCTAAACCTCCGGTCAATTGCCCATGAACGCTTCCCGCCCAACTAGGCACTCCAGCCGCTGCAACCGAAGCGGCGCGGCTGAGCTTTGTCAATAGGAGTTCAAAAGAATACTGATGAAATGGCCAAATAAAAGCGAACGAGAAGACTTTGAAATCAAGGGATTCATCGAAGCCTATGCACGTCTTCTGGATACCGGTAAATTCGAGATCGTCAATAAAGGCGAAACATCTGATTATATCGTCAAGGATATTAAAACGGGTGAGCAGTTCGGCGTCGAACCACGGTAAATTTGTTCTCCGTCCACCCAGTCAAGCAGAGGTAGCCGCGCACGTGTTTTTCGTCATCCGCAGGTAGTCGAAGACCAAGCGCACGTTGCGGGTGAGTTCCCGCATCTTCTGCGC
>JBOHHR010000150.1:0-2588 GCA_050725475.1 Gammaproteobacteria bacterium
GTTCGGGCCCGTGATAAACGTGAGCCGGTGTTCGTGCAAAACAATATCGTTTGCAACGTAATCCTGGTTTCCTTTTGCCAACACGGGGTTGCGCGCGCCGCGCAGGACAAAAAGATGGCGCTTGGTGGTCCTTATCTGGGGTAGCGTGGTAATCGTTCCGAAGGAACGGGCGTAGCTCTGGAAGACCAATAACTCGTCAAGCCGCCCCAGCGCTTCCAAAGCGCCGTAAACCTCGGCTGAGTTTTTGAACTCATCTCTAAGCGGATAAATAAACTGATCGCGATCGAAAGCCCCCACCGAAGGCACATAAAGCAAAATACCGGGAAGCGCCAAACTGAACAGGATAGGCCAAAGAAACACGTTGCTCCCGATAACTTTTGGGGTCAAATCCACCACCAGCCACAGAGCGACAAGCGCCCAAAAGATCAGGAAGGGCTTGAACAAAGACGGCCTGAATTTTATCGCGGGTAAAAACCAGGGCTTCTCGTGCCTGGTCTTGAGGCGTTTAGCTGCGAGGTAGACCGGGCCTCGCATCATGTCGCAGACACGCGAGACCCCACATTCCCGTAGCGCATCAACCAGTGCCCGCAAGTAGGGGCTGTTAGGTGTCGGCAGGTCGCGCGCCGTCCTGACCAGCTCCAGCATGAAGCGCGTCCCCTTCTTGTAAGCCTGGTACCCGTAACCTTCGAATTGCAGGCGGCCGGAAGGCGTGCCCATCAGGCCGATGAATTCCCCAAACAAGAGCTGATAGAAGGCGCTTTCCCTTTTCGCCGCGTGCGCGACAAATTTTTCGATCCCTTCGCTAAGAGGAGTGTCTTCTTCCAGCTCGCGCAGGGCGTCTTGCTTTTCGGCGATCTGCTTGGCGTCGCTCAAAGGCTGCGTCAAGGACCGATACAGCACGGCTTTTCCTAGGTTCGCCCGGGCGGTGTCCAAGACATCAAACAACCTTTTTACTTCGATCATTTGAAAACTATGAGCATCGAGTACCGCCGGTTGCTCATCGCTGGCTAGGGGAGCTGTCAGCGCTTCCTGCGTTAGGGTTTGTAAAATGCCTTGGTAGAGCGAGTACGGGGATCCGTTCATGGCGCGATATCACGGTGATCTGTAGTTGAGGATTCGGGCGTTCATCGCAATCTATGCGGGCAAAGGGACTAATCGTTAGCTTAATAGCGTAACATGACGGCAGCGATCTCGGGTTCTGTGCTGGTCTGGTTGGAGGAGCTAGCGGTGGGCGAGCTTGGACTTTATCCAGGATGCCGCTTGACAGGTTCCCACCCCTTTCTATACTGGCCTGATGGCTACGGTCACCTTTCTTGGCAACTAACCTCTTGGGGGTGATCGCCGATCTAACTCGGCAACGAGCGTGCCGAAGGGAATTGAAGTGAAGCACGGAGTCATACTCCGAGAACACCCGTAAATGGTCTATGCCGCTCCCCCTTCGCCGGCCCTTTACCTTGGCTGTTACACCCGTCGGGTTACCATCGCAAACGACCGGATCCTGAGCATGAGCAACGGGAGGTCCTCGCTCACTACGCGCGCCCCGGAATGACAACCTCCGGCACCAACTTCAATGTCTGTGCGCGGCGAACAAATCCACGGTCATCAAAGGTCACGAATTGACCGCACGCGGCGCTGCACACCCAGTGGAGGGCATCGGCGAAGTCCAGGCCACGCCGGTGGAGCTCGACGGCATCCTTCACCGCTTCCCATCGTTCTACTGTGACATGCGCCATGCCGAGCAGGTGATCGATGGTCTGACAGAAGGTTTTCGCATTCACTTCATAAAAGCCCCGCATCACCCACTCAAATTCCAGGACGACGGTCAGTGGCACGAAGACCGCCGATGATTCGATCATCACGCGTCGCGCACGCGGCCGCTGCCGCTTGGCTTCGGCGTCGTCTGGGTCATCGCAGTAAAAGCGGGCGAGGATGTTGGTGTCCACCGCAATCATACCGGCCCTCTAGCATTCTTCCTGAGCAGGCTGGCGGCGTCAAATTCCGCAAGGCGCCTGGGCTTGTCCGTGGCCTTGAGCTTTACCAAACCGTAGCCGACGGCCGGGTCGGATGGCGTCACCCGCCGTCTGGCCACCAATCGGATGGCGCCGCCTTCATCGATAAACTCGACCTGGGTCCCCGGCGTAAGGCCATACTTCACCCTGATTTCGGCTGGGATGACAATTTGGCCTTTCTTGGTTAGCGTGGCTGCTGGCATGGCGAGATTCCCGGAGATTAAAGAGATGTCATTGTAGCATAGCGCTTACCGGGTAAGCGCTCGAAAATTAGGGCACGAGGCTCCAATTGGGGGGCATTGAGCAGTCGTCATCCTGGCCTGCGGACGGCCTCGCCTGGTTCAAATAAGTAGGGCGTTGCCGAAGGACGGTCCCCGGCCTATTCTGTTGAAAAACTAGCTTTTTAGTTCCTTGTTGTGCGAGGCAGATAGTGCGCCAACGCGTCGGGGGTGATCTTTTTTCTAGCCCTCGTTGGATTTGCTGTTCGTCGTGCTTTTCGCCTATGACCTCCCTTGTTATGTGCTTGCCGGTGTCGTTTCAGATATCTGTGGGCTCAACCACTTCGCCATTCGTTTGAGA
>JBOHHR010000151.1:0-2383 GCA_050725475.1 Gammaproteobacteria bacterium
CTTCGATGCCGGAAAGAGTATCCTCGAGCGGGCGGGTGACCTGGCTCTCGACGACCTCGGCCGATGCGCCGGTGTAGACCGTGCGCACGGAGACGACCGGGGCGTCGATATCGGGATACTCGCGCACGGGCAAGCGCTGGTAGGCGAGTACGCCGAGCAAGACCAGCATGAGGCTCATGACCGTGGCCAGCACCGGGCGGCGGATGGAGACCTCGTAGAGAACCATGCTTATCGCTTGCTCACAGCAGGTGGCTGTGACGTTTCGGGGATAGGCTTAAGGGTTACGGCCGCGCCATCCCGAAGTTTCAGGTGGCCAGCGACCACAACGGTGTCGTCGCGCCCTAACCCGGCCCGGATCTCAACTTCGCCGACCCGCCGCGAGCCGGTCTCGACGCGGGTCAACACGGCCTTGGCCATCGGCGGCGGTGGCGCAGGCCCACCTGCCTGAGCCTCCAGCGGGTCGACATGTCCGCCGCTCGCCGTGTGGGGACCTTCCAGTCGATAGACGAAGCGGTCGTTGCCTATGGGTACCAATGCCTGCTCGGGAACCCAGAGGGCGTCACTCCGTTCCTCGAGCACCAGGGTGACCTGGGCGAACATCCCCGGGTGTAATAGGTGTTCGCGGTTGGGAAGCCGTCCACGCAACTGCACGGTGCGGGTGCTTGCGTCCAACCGTGGATTGATCGCGTAAATTTCTCCCTGAAAAGTCGTTTTGGGGTACGCGTCCACAACGGCGACCAATGCTTGCCCAGGCCGGACTCGATGCACAAGTTGCCCGGGGATACGGAATTCGATTTTCACTGGGTCTACCGCTTCCAGGTTGACAAGCTCTTGCCCAACCCGAACGAAATCGCCAGGGCTGATCAAACGCATCCCAAGTAATCCAGCGAAAGGCGCCCGTATCGTCTTTTTCTCCAAACGGGCCCGGTCCAGGGCCACCTTGGCCCGCGCCTCTCTCAACTGCGCGAGCGCTCTGTCGTATTCCTGCTGGCTCACGACCTTCTTCCCTCGTAGCTCCTGGATGCGCTTGTGGTCGAGCTCGCTGAGCGCGAGCGCCGCCTGGCTTTGGGCGAGCTGTGCCTGCTGCTCGTCGGCATCGAGGGTAAAGAGAACCTGTCCCCGCTCCACCGCCTGCCCCTCGGCGAAGCGGACCTCCTCGATTCGGCCTGCGGCCTCTGCGCGGATAATCACGGACTCGTCGGCCATGAGCGAACCTACCGCGTGTGCGTCCTCGCTCGCGGGCCCCACCCGCACCCGTGCCACCTCGACCGATACCGGAGGGAGCTGGGCTTTCGGCGAGTCTGTAGAACCGGTGTCTTGGCACGCAGCCACCGCTGCCAGCATCAGCGCTGGCGATACGATTGACCACGTCCTGCGAACATTCATGGTTGATGACACCCCTGGGACTCTATATTGGGGATCTTTGGGGCCTCATCCTTGGGGGCAAGCAGTCCGTGGAGCAGGATATCGACCAGCCCTTCGCTGTACCGTTCCGGTGCATCGGCAAAGCCGACCCCTTTGAGATGGCGCAGGACGGGCCTGGCCTGAAAAAGAAACACATCCGCCCCCACAAGCAGGGCGGCGGCGATGGCGGGATCGACCGCGGCCCGCAGCTCGCCACGCCGCTGTCCCTCACGTAAGATACCGATGAGCCGCGTAAAGTTCTCGCCTACGGCTTGGTCGGCAAGCTCCTGCCCACGGCGCGCATCGCTCTCCAGGAGTTCGCGCAGAAGCAATCGCATGGTCCCTGGATGCGCCAGGAGATACGCCAAGTGGGCCTTCGCGAAATGGTCAAGGCGTGCCGGGAATTCCTCTCCCTCCTTCACCAGCGCCTGCAGCAGCGGCGCCGCCCGTTGACAGACCGACCGTAGCACCGCGAGATAAAGGCCCTCTTTGGAGCCAAAGTGATGAAAGACGTTGGCCTTGGAAACCCCTGCATTTTGGGCGACCGCCTGGATGGAAACGGCGTCGAAACCTTGGCCGGCGAACAACTGCTCGGCGGCCTGCAGGATATTGCGGGCTCCTTCGCTATAGGTATCGACCTCGGCGGCTCCGGGTTTCGCTTTAACCTCGTTCATCTTAGCCTCTTTCATTCATTGCTACTGACCGTCCGTTCGGTCAGTATAGGTCCGCGAACCGGCGATTTCAATAAAGCGTGACTGAACAGCCCGACCTTGCCGCCCTTCAGACCTCCTTCGATGAGGACCACGCTTGTCAAGGTCCCGGCGGCAAATTAGTTGTTCTTTAATTCTCTAAATATCTTTGGGCTCAGGTTTGCCCCGCCGGAGTTATGCACGCTTTGTCCACGGACGAAGACCTTCTCTCGATCGCAGTCGGTGGGCAAAGGGTGCCTAACTCCGGCCCTTCGGATCAATAATGCGCT
>JBOHHR010000152.1:0-8509 GCA_050725475.1 Gammaproteobacteria bacterium
CTACCCCGGCCGCCAGCGCCTTGTCGATGCATTTGTAAATGGTAGGCCGGCTCAACCCCAACGCATGGTAAATCGCCGCCGGACCTTCACCCGCGGCGTAGCGCAGCAGGATCGCAGCACGTTCGACTTCCCGTTTCGGCGCCTTGCGCGATCCCGCAAGCGCCCCAACCTCTCGCGTTCATCTGTCGCAATCACCAGCGCCGCCCGTCTTGTCTTTCCGCTATCGCCACCTCCCCAGACCATGGGTAAGCCTGGGAAGGCAGGATGGCACCGCCACTCATAAAAGTAAAGGTTTTATAGAATCGTTATACTAGCTAGGTTGGTTTGAACAGGTCGAATCCACGCAACGGAGGGCAGGCCCTTCAGTGCGGACACCGGCGGTTTTTTGCCCGGGCGTCGAACAAGCCCTCAAGGTCAACTGGTGCGGGATGAGCGCCTTTGCCGATGATCATGCCGTGCTCAACGCTGACTAGACGCTGGCCGATCTATGCGTGACCTTTGCGTGTGGGGCGCCGAGAATGGATCGGGCTCCGCCACGCGCCGCGAGGGGTCGTGAGCGTGATGTATGCCCTCCCGGAATCCGTTGGGAGCCGAAGCCGAAACCGATGCGAGGCCGAGCTGAGCGAAGGCGCCAAGCTGGGGGACGTCAAAGATGTGTATGTATGATGAGCGCGTAAGCCAGGAATTGGAGTCAAGCGCTGGTTGTCACCCGCAACGTGCGTGGTACCAACTGCATTTCCAGTCCTGCGCTGGGGAAAGGACTGATCGGCCCGACCAAGACGTTCCGTGTATGCTGATAAGTTTGTCTCGGTCAAGGATAACAGGCAGTGCGGATCTCCAACGATGGTGAAAAACCCAAAGACCGTATGAACGTGTCGAACCTTCGAACGTGAATATTTCATAGACGCAACGTGGTGTCTGGTGTATAAGCAAAATTTCGCATACTCAGAGAGGACCTAAAGATGACCAAAGCCGCACGGCGCTGTGAGCGGCAAACGGGATGCGTGTCATTTCTCGCCTGGGGCAAATAAGCGGTAACGGGATCCCGGCTCCAATCAACCACATGTACCAAAGATTTTTTCCGCCTACCGAAAAATTTCGCGCTCGCTGTATATTGCGTCCGATGTAATACGAAGGCCGAGGATTGTAATTCATGAAGAAGCTCTTGTTATACGTAGTTCTTGTGTCATTGATAGTGCTCTGGTGGATTGCGGCGGCACCTAGGCCAGAAATTCAGATCGCTCCGTCGGTCGTTTTCGATCCGTCCACTGCAGAATCCGTCGCCGCGGTCGACCGTTCAGCTGAATTCGCCGAGGGACTGGAGCATTTCTCTTCGGATCTGCCCCATTATGACGACGTCGTGTTTATCGCCGCTGGGACTAAGGCGCTGGTCACGGCGACGGACGGAAAGATCTGGGTAGTCGACCTCAGCACGCACTCGGCCAAACCCTTCGTGGACGCGCCGCTCATGGCCTTTGGCATCCACGAAGCGCCGGGTGACCCCAATCTTATCTATTTTTGCGCTTCACATTCCTATGGAGCCACACCTCCAGGCGAGGCGGTCGGCCTGTACCGTTTGACACTCGACACCCGCGCGATCGAGCCCATCGCGCTTAAGGTCCCAGACACCACGATCGATCGGGAACACCCCAACGTCTACGCGGACGATCAGACGAAGGCCCCGGAACTGCGGCGTGATGGTAGCGGTGGGCCAAGTCGGAGCTTAGTCGTCTGTGACAATTTAGAGGTGAGCGAGGACGGTCGGCGCATCTACTTCAGCGAACCGTTTTCCTACAAGAACGTGTCGCTGGATGACGCGATCGACGAAGCGATCGCGCTAAACCGCGGCGGGCGTTTGTGGCGACACGATCTGGATAGCGGAACGACTCGCCTTATCGCTGAGGGCTTTCACTTTATTAACGGCATACTCTACGACCTGCACCCGGGTAAACCGCGAGAGGAATCGGTTCTAGTGACCCAGACCTCGCTGTTTCGATTGACGAGGTTCTATCTCAGTGGCCCCAAGGCGGGTACCGCTGATGTTGTGCTAGACGGTCTTACCGGTATGGACGATGGCATGGATCGCGATTCTACCGGGCGGATCTGGCTCGCCATGTTCAGGCATCGCAGTGGGCTGCTGACCTGGCTCCACGCCAACGCCTGGGCCAAACCGCTGTTCATGCGTTTGCCATTCGATCGCGTGGCTCTGCCCCAACGTACCGGGGTAACCGTCGTGGGCCCCGATGGGCGGACGCTTCAATATGCCGCCACGTATGAGGGTCCCCGACTCAGCGCGGTGGCCTCCGCGGTTCCGGGTGCGGGTGGTATCTATTTAGCCAACGAGTCGCTGAGCGAGTCTGACCGAGACCAGACCGGAATTGTACGTCTCAAATGGCCAAAACAATTGCAGTAAGGGACTGAAAGCGTCATGCTGCCACTCGTGTTAACCGGTTTATTCAACTAATACTAACGCGCGGAGGGGGCAATATGCAGAATAACCACCAGGCGCTGAAAGTCTTTGTTTGCGCCTCAGTCATCGGTATTCTCGGCACACTTGCGTCGTGTGGAACGGAGGAAGACGAAAAACCACCGCAGCAAACCGGGTGGACGGCCGAACGTGCGTTGCGCGAGCAACACCAGGCCGATTACCTCAACGATGCGACCGTTAGGCGTGTAAAAACCGATGCTCCCGATCGTGAGTCTTGGTACAATAACCAGCTCGGTTACGAGTGGTTCGCGGACTACCCCTTAGGGGTGAACGGCGTTCCATTCGTCCTGCTGCGGGCGGTGATCGAAGTCTTTCCGGAGATCTGGAAGGGCCATGGCTCACTGGGCGATCTGGGGATGGCCCCGCATCCGGATGATTATGATCCCGCAACCGGCAAGCTGCTGCCAGCGGATCAACGCCACCCCTTACCGTATGGTATGGTAATGGCGGAAGACCCCTCCGTGCCGGAGGACCAGCGTACGGACAACGTCTTCTTCTCATGCGCTGCCTGCCATACCACGCGCGTGTACGTGGATGGCCGCGTACGGCACTACGTCGGAGGACCGAATACGGAGTTCGAGTCACAGGCCTACGCCGGTTTGCTTAACAAGACCGGTAAGGCGCTTATGAAGCCGGATAGCCCGGGCATCGACCCCACCCAGGTCGACCCGGCGCAGGTTGCAAAGATCATGGGCTTCCTCAAGACCAAAGCGGACACGGACCCGGCTTGGTTTTACGGGGGGCGCACGCTGGCAGAGCGCGAGGCCAAGGCCCTGCGCGCCAAGACCCAGGCCGCGCTACTGGCGAATCCAAAGGCTGTCGTCGCCGCGTTAGTCGGTCCGGCGATAAAGACCGAGTTCATGTATATCAAACTCGCTTCGCAGTTCTACACGGAAAAGGACGGGCAAATGGCGCCGGGGCTCTTTGGGCCGCGCCCTGGGCGCAGCGACGCCTTTGGGATTTCGGCCACCCTGGTCGCACTGCACACGGCCGGCGTGGCGGGAGGCAGGATCGCACCGAAAGATAGCTTTCTGAACCGCCTGCCCGACAACCATCCGTTCTTCCAGGGCTTACCTGAGCTTCCCCGCGACGAACGACTCAAGCTCGCCGGTGCGGAGCTAGCCAAGACCGCCCCAAACTGGATGCCGCACCACCCTGGCGCATCGGATATCAAGGCCTTATGGTATTCGCGCGACCATGTCCTCGCGAATTGGGACGCCAATCAAGGCGCCGAAGCCCGGGTGATCGCCTCGGGCGTCTCGTCGGTCGGGGACCCCGCCAAGGTGGACGTCAGGATCCATGAATCCATGAACCCTTTCATCGACGGGCTACCGCCGCCGCCCTATCCGTTCGCGGTGGACCTCAAGGTCGCGGAGACCGGGAAACCGCTGTTCGAGGCCAAATGTGCTTCTTGCCACAAACCGAATAATAGTCGCGTCTATAACGTCGGTACCGACATGAACCGGGCCCGACAGATCTCCGCGACGGCCCGCCTTGGTCTTTTGGAGCTGACCCGGGAGGCCTGCGAGCTGTATATTGACCACGGGGGAAGTGACTGGTGCCGCCCGAAACGAGGGAGCCGGGCCTTGGATGACGAGGACTATTTTGTTAGCCCGCGCGAAAAACCGGGATACAAGGCCGATGTCCTGCACGGGATCTGGGCGCAGGCCCCCTACTTACATAACGGCTCGGTGCCGACCCTGTGGCATTTGCTGCGTCCCAAGGAGCGGCCCGCCAAGTTCGTACGGGGGAATATCAAGTACGAAGAGATCAACGTGGGTTTTGTTTGGGATCGGGTGCCGGCCTTGGACGAATACGGCGCCGGTGATGCGGTTCATTCCGCCAAGCACGACACCATGCTACGCGGTAATTCGAACGCGGGACATACGTTTGGCAGCCGGTGGACCGATGAACAGGTACGCGCCGTCATCGAACACATGAAGACGCTGTAACTCCCGGGGCAGAAAACACATGGCAAAGCCAACGTGGAATGCGATATTGGAACGGCTGCTCACCTTGCTCGGTGCTTTTGTTCGGGCGATCGGAGGCAAGCTCAGCGAATTATTAAAACCCGGAACACCGCCTGCGGAACCTGCGCCTATGCCTCCTCCTATCCGCGTGCCCTCGGCCCAAACCTTCTTGGGTGATATCGCCGCGGCTGAGCAAGCCGCTCCCGTGCCACCTCTGCCCCTACCGCCGCCGACCTCGGACGATCCCAAGTACGCCGGCAATCCCGCGCTTTTCGAGCAGGACAAGAAGGCCGCCGAGCAGGCGGCTGCAGCTTTCGCAACCGCTGCGAAAGCGCGCGGCGCGGCGGTGGCGGGGGTGATATCGAAGTGGCTCGCTACCAGCCCCCTGATGATGCTGCAAGAATTGTTGTATCAGCCCAAGGACAAGATGCCGATCTTCAAACCGGCCATCGGTCCGGTCGTCGTCATGCGGCACGCGGATGTCATTAAATGCCTGGAACGCACCGATCTCTTCACGGTGGATCCCTACGCGCCGGAGATGGCCCGCGCTACCGACGATAAGGCCAAATCCCCGCACGCACTGTCTCACTTCATGCTCGGCACCGATCGCGACGAGCTGTATCGATTGGTTGACGTGATCCTGCGGCGTGCGGTATCGCGCCGGGACAAAGAAACGCTGTCAGCCCTGGCCCGGCGCGAAGCCGAACAATGGACGGAAGCGACTAGAAAAGCGGGAACAGGCGAGGTCGACATCGTCACCACGCTCGCCAAGTTCCTGCCTTTACGCATCGTTGCCGACTACCTCGGCGTTCCGTATTACCGGGACGGAGAGCCGTCCGTGCTTCCCGGGTTGTGCGGCGGTGATCGATTCGCCTTAGACCCGGATCTTCAACAGGTTTTTACCTTCACTGAGATCCAGGAAGGGATCGTCCCGCGGGCGGACGACTTATTCAACTGGGTAAAGGATGCATTTCGTAACATCTTTAATAATTTCAATCCTGTGCATCCACAGTTCGCGGAATTTCGGGCGCGCGGCCTAAGTGCTACCGAATACCTGGGCACCTATATCCATGCCCTAGTCAAGCATTACAAAGAACGCCTACAAAGGGGCGACAAGGTGCCCGATACGATGCTCACGCGCTTAATACGCATGCAGCTAGAAGTCGCCGCGGGAACCGGCACCGCGCTGGAACAGGACCTCGCTACCTTGCTGGGTGCGCCACCGCCGCCCGGCGAGTTGGCGAGGCGCTTGTCGGACTCGATGATTCGATCCAACGTCTTCGGAACCGCCGTCGGCGCCGTCGTGAATCCCCAGGAGGCTACCGCGCGCATCGTGGACTCGATGCTGCGCTTAAAGGAAGGCCAGTATGAGATCTTGAACGGTTCCACATTCGAAGAGGCCCAGCGCTTAGCCCGTATCGAAGAAGGCGACCCGGATTACGCCCATAGCTTACCGATCCTGCGCAAATATGCTCTCGAGGCCATGCGCCTGCAACCGCAAGGCGAAGTGTTGTTGCGCGTGTGCGTGCAGGACAACAGCGAGCTCGGCGGGACCCTTATTCGCAAGGGCACAATGGTCTTCGCTGCCTACGCAGCCGCGATGCGCGACCCCGATGTCCTACCCCACCCGCTGGCCTTCGACGCCTACCGCGATGAACGGCCGGTAGCGTACCTAGGTGAGCGCGAACGCGCCAACGAGGCGCCCCAAAGCCAGAACTATTTACAGCATGGATACGGACGCCACAAATGCCTGGGCCGATATGCTTCGGAGATCACCATGCGCGAGTCGCTCCGAGCGTTACTTAGATTGGGCCAACTCGCGCGCCGAAGCGAACTCAAAATGGACGAGCAAAACCTTTACCCGGAGGGCCTGCGGGTCGGCTTTACTTAAAACATGCAGAATCGGTAGCGTTATGCCAAGAGGTCACGTCGCATATGAATAGAGTCTTAGTAACCGGGGCCACGAGTTTCCTTGGTTATCATGTGGTCAAAAAGCTGAACGAGCGCGGCATACGCCCGCACGTCCTCGTGCCTAAAAACAGCGAACCTTCGAGCGTACTTCAGAAGTTAAACGTGGAGGTGATTGCCGGCGACCTCAATGACATCGCGCCTTTAGTAACGGTGTTTGCCGGGATTGACACGATTCTGCACTTGGCGTTCCTGGTCAAGTTAGGTGGTGGCGCAGAGATGGAGAATAACATGCGTCAGGCCAACGTGGGCGGGACTCGTTGCGTAGTACAAGCCGCCGCGCAGGCGAAAGTACCACGCGTGGTCGTGACCGGCAGCGCTCTCGCCGTCGGTGTCAACCGCGAGCCTAAGGCACTTGATGAGACTTCAGATTGGAACATCCATCGCTTCAGTCTTCCCTACGCTGAGATCCGCCGAGAAGCCGAACAGGAAGCGCTCGCGAATGCGACTCACGAAACCTCAGTCGTAATCGTCTGTCCCTCCTTCACGCTAGGACCGGATGATCCCGTAGGTGCTCCTGCCAATAAACTTGTAAAAGCGTTAAGCGCCGGTAAAGTACCTGTAAAAATTCATGTGGCTTTCGGTTGCCTCGATGCCCGTGACTTCGCAGATGGTATGCTGCGCGCGGCCGAGCAAGGTCGGCCAGGTCAGCGGTATATACTGAGCGGCCATAACCTGATGATTGACGAATTTCTTGGAGAAGTTACACGCATTGCCGGTAGCAAACCGCCGCGTTTCACCCTCCCGAAGTGGTTGGCCCTCACCCTAGTTGCCGCGATTGAAGGCTTCTATGCTCTCAAACGCCAGCCCCCACCTGTCACACGTAGTGTGCTACAAATTATTGACCGGTATGCCTGGTATGACACGCAGCTTGCGCAAACCGAGCTGGGATGGCAGCCAAGACCGTTTGCGGATACGGTAGTCGACACGATTGCGTGGCTACGCCAGAGCGGAGGCCCTGGAGGCTAAGATAATCGTTAGTATCCACTAGCCTGGATTCCCATCGCTTCTCGATCGCTAACGGATCAGCCGTCATCCCAGCGGTGGTGGTAATCTTGCTCCGTCCGCCGCGTTAGCTATACGCTAGCTAGCTGTAAATCTCGACCTCGACTTCCACCACCAACGTTCCAGGGCGGGCTATCGAGAGTTTCTGAACTGGTACCGCAAAGCGTACAGCCAAGACTATGCGGCCGTTTTTCGGTGAGGTTTTCAAAGTGCGGTCTAACCGCACAATTCAGAGGGGCGCGCGCAAGAGCGGCGCGCGCCCCTCATTGTGAACTTCGGCGGCAGAGAGGAGATTGTAGATGAGCGATGACAGAATGCGCGTGCTGCTGGGGATCGACTTTGTCGGTAGCAACTTCCCGAGTGCCCTGTACAGCCTTCAGCGCTGGGCGGCCTACGCGAAGGCAGTGACATCTTATGCCCCTGTGATCGGTGTAAGCACCTTCTGCCACCGGTCTGCACCATTGCCCGGTTGCACCAGCCTCACCGCCGGGCAAGCTGTCTCCGTGATAAAGAATTGCTGCGCGGGAATTGAGGTGCTGCACTGGGATAACGAGGTGAGCGATGGCATCTCCGCAATTCTCTCATCAGGCGATGTTAAGTCGTCATTGTCCTGGCCAGCCTTCAGCTATGGTGGCGTCGTCAATAGGCTACTATTGCTGGCACATGAAGCCTCGTGCATGTGCCTTGTCAGAATCGATCCGGGGACGCTGCCACCAACAGAAAAGTCATTCGACGAAATTGTTGCACATCATCTCTCGTGGATCGGGACTTCGGACATCGTCGTATCTCGTGGACGAGCACATGAAGCCGAACAGAAGCATGCGCCAGACGCGCTGGAAAGACGCGCGCCGGTGATGCTTGGCGGTTAGACAAGAGTTTCCAGATGGAGCACATTGCAGACATCTTGGCATGGCCGGCCGTAATCGTGGTCATCGCGTTGGTGGTAATCTTCACTTTCCGGGCCGAGATAGCAGCGCTGATCGGTCGAACCAAGAAGGTCAGCAAAGCCGGGATCGAAACCTTTGAAAGCCAGCCCGCTCAACCCGCGGACGAGAGAAAAGGAGTCGAAGAGTTTTTT
>JBOHHR010000153.1:0-5739 GCA_050725475.1 Gammaproteobacteria bacterium
ACTTTTACCTTGTCAAGGCTTAGGTAATAGGCCTTTGCGGTGCCGGAGGCGGTCGTGGTCAAGGCCTGTTCCCCGGTGAGCTTGTAGTCAAGACCCAAACGTTTGGCTTGGATTTTGTTCATCGCCACCAGGGTCGCGCCGGTGTCGACAAGAAATTCCACCGGAAAATTGTTAATACTGCCGCTGGTGAGGTACATACCTAAAGGATCCGGCCAAATCTGCACGGTCGCTTGCGGGATAACGGCGGCGTAGTTGGTGCTAATTTGGGTCCCCAGCGCGTAGGTGGCCTGCCTGCCGTCGATTTCGAGCACTGCCTTTCGACTGTCGGCCGCGATCAGCTTTACCCCTTCCGGGCTGGTTTGCCCCAAGGCAAGCACACGACGTTTGCCGTCGATAGTGATGATCGCCTTGTCTTTGAACAGGCCAAGGATGCTGATTCTCTCTGCCGCCTGCACAAACAGGGCGGTGCTCAGCGTGACATAACAAAGCAGGAGCTTGTTCATTCGGCTTCCCTGAAAGAGCGCTCGTATACCCTAAAGCGTAGGTTATCGTCGTCCTTTTCTCAAAAGTCCGGGTTTGTGGGGTGTTCGACCCACGATGAGCATTCTTGTTACCCGTGTCGGCTGACGGACACTACGATGCGAGGGGCCGCACCGGGTTCGGATCCGTTAGGGTACGAACTCGAACCGGGTAACCACGATCTCAACCGGCAGCCTATTCAAGGGTCGTGCGCCACCGCGCAGCCAGAAATTTATTCGCGCGTTCTCTCCACCCGCCTGCGGTACATCGGGTCCCGCGTATACCCATTCGTTGATGATGGCACTCGGATTTGGCGGTACTGGATCGGATCCGATCACGCTGCGAAAGGAAACGGCTGTGCCCTCCCATAGAAACTTGGTGCAGTGACTGATCGATCGCTGGCGGCATGTCGAACCTGATTATATTCTGCGGCAGGGTATAGGGTTGAACTACATACTGGGCGTTTTGGTTGTTTGGGTCGCCCCAGCGCGTGAATTCGATGTCGATCTCACGATTGTTGTAAGCGGGATCATCGCTCCAGGTAAATAGCCCGAGCACCACGTTCGGGTCCAGAGCATCTACCGGACTGTCAAGGGAGAATCGGTAGGTCCCAAAGCCAAACGAATCTGCCGAAACCACCTCGGCGCAATACCAGCGGCCCCCACTACGGGTTATCTTCAAATGCAAGCGACCCTGGGTATCGACCCAGACGTTGTTGCGCTATCCGAATAATAATTGGGCCCAGGTCCTACCTTGCCGTTACTGCGTTTAACGCACCAGTCATAGCCGCTGAAGCTAATGAGCCTGTTATAGGGACAAGCGGCGTTCGCGTAAGCTGCGATAAGCATCAACAATATGAAGGAAAGCGCTCTCGCACGTGCTCTGTTCACGATTCCCGTTCCCCGGAACGCATCTAAGAATCCCACATAGTGGTCCCTTTCGACCCCAACGCCTCATTCGAATGTACGCTACGGACACTCCGAAACCCTATCCCGCGGCGCATCGCTATGCCGCAGGCAGCCCTGAATTATCCAGAGTCTCCGTAGAATAATAGCCTATTAAAAGGCGTTGATCTGGTCTGGTGCGAGCGCGGCCGCAGACTCAGGAACGAGAGCAATACGCTTCTTTTCCGGCTGAGTCGCTGCCAGAACTCAAACTGACTGCGCGCGCAAGAAGCCCCGATCAAGGCATATCCCCTGGAGCACCAGGACAAATTCATATATGCCGGATATCAAGATCGCCCCATTTCTCACGGAGGTATTCTGCGACTAGCCGACGATGGCAATGCTCCGGTGTTGCCTCACTGCAAAGCAGGCACCCGCCCACAATCAATTTCTTATCTAGGGTTTCCTCCACACGACGCTTGGCCATGAGCGCTAAAAACTGCCTTTCGTATGTCGACCAGTCGCCGCCATTCTTCTTGTATGCATCGAGAATATCTTGAGTAGGTGCCCAGCTCCGGCAAATGAACGTAGTCAATATGGCAGATTTCGCGAAGAAAGAAACGCAAGTCGTCTTTTTTGGTGGAGTCCGCAAGTTGCGAGACATTGTTGAGGCGCGTATCTACAACACGATCGAGACCTGGTTGCTTGAGGCTGAAAAACTTCTGCACTCTTTTTTGTGAAACCGATAGTGAAAATCTTCATATGACCGCGACTTTCTCAGCTTGCGACATAGTTTCATCCTGGTAAGCAACGCGCTCCCCTTGAATTGCATAGGCTTGTGCCACGAACTCGTCTCGTCCTTTGAACATGTCCCCCTCGGGCAGTTTACATAAAGCCATTAAGCGAGACTTCATTGCTTGATGGGTCTCAAGAGAGCCATCAGCGTGAATATGGCTGATTGGAACCCCAGCCTCGCAGAGCTTGCGCGCGACCAGCAATGCGCGGTGGCAATTGATGGGATCCTTCTCCGCGCACATTAGAGAAATGCGGTAGCGCTCCATGCCCTGCATAATGCGCTTGATTCCCTCGGCGAAACAAGGCTCTTGGGCCAGGCGGTCATACTGGACTTTACCCTGCCTGTAGCAAGCCGGATTGTCGCTCCGAGCACCTAGCTCTTTACCGAGAAACACATAGGCAATACCAGTATCGGCTAGTGCGGCTTTCAAGGGTTCGCGGGAGCACTGCGCCACGTAACGGCTGTAGGGATGCGATCGCACATCGCCGAGGCCCGTGATACCGTGCTGGTGGAGCAGCCCGATGAAGGCGGTTATTTCGTAGTTTGAATGGCCGATGGTGTATAGCATAGACTTCATGCGAACCGCTCCGGATGGGGCTATACGGAGTCACCATATAACCCCGCTGCGCCATACCCCTTTGCCTTCCGGCCCTGCTCAGATCCATCAAAATAAGGGAGACAGAGCACTAGCATGGATTGCCGCTGAGCAAACATCTATTACTCGGCGCCTTCCATCGTACCCCGTTCAGCGAGCTCACGAACGGTAAGCATCCCGATTGCTATCAAGAGCGGTACGAGGTTGTAAACGGCGCGATATACGAGGAGACCGGCCGCTAGGGATTCGGGGCTTAGCGTAGAGCGAAACGTGAGCAAGATAATGCCGTCGAAAACGCCGAGCCCTCCGGGCACATGACTCGCCATGCCCGCCACGATGGCGACGGCGTAAACGACCAGAAAACCGAGGAATGGGATGTCAGTCTGTGGAAGAAGGATGTACAAACACCCACCGGCGGCAAGGATATCTGTCACCGAGATGGCGAGCTGGGCCAGCGCGATCCGTCCGCTGGGGAGCTTAAACGCCCACGGACCCACTCGTATAGGGTCGCGCTGGGCAAATGCGAGGATGAGCAAAATGGAAAAAAGTCCCAGCGCTGACAGCCCGATAGCCCTGAGCCCGCTCGGGCTTACGGTGAAAAACCCTGAGAACATATCGGGATACACGGCGAGCGCAGCGCCGGCGATGACCGCGATAGACATGCCAAAGGCGACCATTCCGAAAACCGTGATCCGGGCCACATCCAAAATGCCCAGCCCGGCGGAAGCGTAGATCCGGTAACGCACCGATCCGCCTGATACAATATTGAAGCCCAGCGAATTCGCGACGGCGCAGCCGCAAAACGTCGCCAGCGCGATGGTCTTGAAAGGCAGGCGCCGCTTAAGATAACGCAACGCAGACCAATCGTAGCCGCTAAGCACCAGGTAGCTGCAGAGGGCGCATAGAGCCGCGAGCAGGAGCCGCGAGCCGGAAAGTTTTTCCAGCTCGGACAATAACTGGCGTGGGTTGATGTCCCCTAATACCTGAAAAACAGCCCCGGCAGCGAGGCAAAAAACCAAAACAGGCAGAAGTTGTCCCGCGGTTCGCTTTATCCGGCTCCTATCTAGTTTCCTCATGTGTAACCATTACCGTCAGCGACCCCTAGGAGCCTGTCGGACTTAGGAAGAACTGTACTGCGGCGGTGGGAAATCGGTCCATATTTTCGATCATTTTCGTTAAATAGTTACCACTATTCGCCTCAAATGATCGAAAATCTGTCCTCGATTTCCCACGCGCCTCGCTACGGCTCCCTAAGTCCGACAGGCTCCGAGAGGGCGTGCGCCCAGCAACATTGAAACGCTTAATGACCCCTAATGGCGGTACCACTCGAACAAATAGACTAGCGGCAGTCGGTAATGTCATCGAAAACCGTCAACCTTGCGATCATGTTTGCGGATATCAACGACAGCACTCGTTTGTACGACCAGCTCGGTGATCAGCTCGCGATCCAAGCCATCAATGCGTGTCTGGGCGCAGCCCGCGAGGTTGTCTACCGCCAAAAAGGCTTCGTGATAAAAACTCTGGGGGACGCGATCCTGTGCGCGTTTGACACTGCAGAACAAGCGCTTCAGGCTGCTTGCGGAATCCACGAAGTCCTGGAAGATGTGCACCCGCCGCGCCCCGACTTGCGTTTGGCCGTGCAGATCGGATTGCACTACGGCTCCGTCATCCTGGAAGGCGGTGATGCATTTGGCGACACGGTTAACACCGCCTCTCGAATGGCCACGCTTGCAAAAGGCGCGCAGTCGATAACGACCCGAGACTTGGTGGAACAGTTGCCGCCTGCTCTTAAGACCAGCGCTCGGATGATTGGTCAGATCCCGGTGCGGGGAAAAAAAGAGACCTTGGAGGTCCATGAGATCATCAGGCTGGACAAGGATGTCACTATTACTTTGGATAAAAGCACGTTCTCACCGATCAGACATAAGATCCTCTCTTATCGCATGTCTGCACAGCTCCTGCTGTGCTATCGCACAAAGCAAGTCGTGCTGGATCACGAGCGAAAATTCGCGGTTCTCGGCAGAAGCCTTGGATGCGATCTGGTGATAGACGAACCGCGTGCTTCGCGCGAGCACGTTACCATAGAGCTGCGGCGGGATGGCTTCGTACTCATCGATCGGAGCACGAACGGGACGTACATGCGCGGCAGGAACACGGAGGAATCATTCCTGCGGTGGGAAGAAATGCAGTTGCCGAAAGAAGGAGAGATCAGCCTCGGCTGTCCTTTCAGCGAAAATCCGCAAGAGCTGGTACAGTTCCGCACCCCGTCCAACCAACCCACCGAGACTTCCAACAATTCCGCCAGCATGCCCTAATGGCTCCAGACTCCTTCTCAAACCCCTGCGGCCTATGATAGCTGACGACTCCAATGTCGATCCTCGCGAGATCCGGAAATTTGCGCGACTGTCTGCCCGCTGGTGGGACCCCCAGGGAGAGCTGAAAACGCTGCACGCGATCAACCCGCTGCGGCTCTCTTATATCGATCAAAGAGCACGCCTGCGCGGTAAGACGGTGCTCGACGTGGGCTGCGGCGGCGGGATCTTGGCCGAGAGCATGGCACAGATGAATGCACAGGTGACGGGAATAGACGCCGCGGAAGAACCGCTTAGGGTCGCTCGTTTGCACCAGCAGGGTGCCCCCCAAGCCGAATATGTGCGCGTAACGCCGGAAGCCTTCGCGGCGCAGCGCCCATCGGGGTTCGACGCCGTGACATGTCTTGAGCTACTGGAGCACGTCCCTGATCCACAATCCATCGTGGGCGCGTGCGCGCGCTTGGCAAAACCCGGTGCCGACGTGTTTTTTTCTACGATTAACCGTACCCCAAGAGCGTACGCAGAGGCTATTCTGGCTGCCGAGAAATTGCTGGGCTTATTGCCCAAAGGCACCCACGTTTTTGAGCGGTTTATCCGGCCTGCGGAATTGGCGGGCTGGTCGCGCCACCATGG
>JBOHHR010000154.1:0-7100 GCA_050725475.1 Gammaproteobacteria bacterium
GGCGAGTAACGATCCGTTGGTCTGCGGCCGATGGCGAGCAGATCGATCCCCAGCAGCGCTTGTGCCGCATCGAAGGGCCAACGCGCGCCTTATTGACGGGGGAACGTACGGCGCTGAACTTTTTGCAATGCCTTTCCGGCACCGCAAGCGTCACCCGTGCTTACGCCCAGGCGCTCGCGGGAACAGGCGCCACCCTGCTCGATACCCGCAAAACCCTCCCGGGTCTGCGGCTGGCGCAAAAATACGCCGTTCGTTGCGGAGGCGGCGAAAATCACCGCCTCGGGCTTTTCGATGCGATCCTGATCAAAGAAAACCATATCATCGCCGCGGGTTCGATCGGGCAAGCCCTCGCCCGCGCCAAGCAGGCGCATCCCGAGGTGAAGATCGAGATCGAGGTGGAGGATCTGGAACAGCTTAAGCAGGCGTTCGAGGCGGGCGCGGAATTCGTGCTGTTGGATAATTTTACCTTGGAAGCCCTGGGTGCGGCGGTCGAGATGGCGAAGGGTAAAGCACGGCTGGAAGCCTCGGGTGGATTCGACCTCGCAAACATACGCCAGGCGGGGGAGACGGGAGTCGATTACATCTCGGTCGGCGCATTGACTAAGAACACTCGGGCCGTAGATCTGTCCCTGCGTTTTGAAAGCTGATCGGTTAACCGATACTTCGATAAATTGGTCCGCCGCAGTAGGTTCTTCCTAAGTCCGACAGGCTCCTAGGGGGGCACTGCACATCAATCGAAGTGCCCTAATGCCCGCCGGTAAGCGGTACGAAGGTCACCGGCAACACCTGCCGGGTTATGACCCCGCCGTTGGTGTCTTTTTCCACCATGACCAGGTATTGGGTCATAAATCGGCTTCCCACCGGAATGATCATCTTGCCGCCGGGTTTGAGCTGTCGCACCAGGGGCGGCGGGATATGACTGGCGGCCGCGGTGACGATGATCGCCTCGAAAGGCGCATGCTCCTCCCAGCCGTAATACCCATCTCCCACGCGCGCAGCAACGTTGTCGTAACCGAGCCCTTGCAGACGGTCGCTGGCCTGTTCCCCTAACTCTCGGATGATCTCTATCGTATAGACGTGGTCCACCAACTCCGCGAGGATCGCGGCTTGATATCCCGAGCCTGTTCCTATTTCCAGCACCGTGTCGCCGGTCTTAACCTCCAGCAACTCCGTCATCAGCGCCACGATATAAGGCTGGGATACGGTTTGGCCGTAGCCTATGGCTAAGGGTCTGTTGAGATAGGCCCGGCTTCGCTGTTCTGCAGGGACGAACTCGTGGCGCGGCACCTTGGCCATGGCTTGATAGACCGCCATGCTGAGCTCGGGCTTGCCTGTTGCGACCCCGGTTACGGCGAAATCGGTTTTGATCTCATCGAGCAGCCGTTGCCTTTGCTCTGTGTATTCATCCGCGGCAACGCCGGTGCTTACGGTCAGCAACAGGACAAACACTAGACGATGACGGGAGCAAAACACCACCGATTTCGGGCTCTAGAAGCTTCCCTTAGCGGAAGCCAATCGGTGCGCGAAGCGGGTGGTCTCGGGCAGTCGATAGCGAGTGACACAGGCCATGACCAATTCCACGGCCGACTTGAGGCTAATCTTATGCCCTACGGAAACGAACACCGGCTTTACGCCGACTCGCGTGCGCAGCACCGCGCCTATGACTTCACCTCGCTCGTCTAATTCGGTCCATCTTCCACGGCCTTCCGGCACAGCCTTATGGTCTCCTAAAAGCCGCTTCTTGGCCACACCGATCGACGGTAGATCGGTGGCCACCCCTAGGTGGCAAGCCAGACCGAAACGCCGCGGATGGGCTAATCCATGCCCGTCGCAGACCAAGATATCCGGCTGCTTCTTGAGCTTAGTGAGCGCCTCGATCGCGGCCGGCGCTTCCCGAAACGAGAGCAAGCCCGGCACGTAGGGAAACCGTGTTTCACAGCGGGCGATCGCGTGCGCTATCACAGCGAGATCGGGAAAGGACAGCACGGCCACTGCGGCCCGAGTGATCCGGCCGTTCGATTCAAAGCCCACATCGACCCCTGCCACGCGCTCGATGCCGGGGAACGCGTCCCACGCCATGACGCGGGTGCGCAGCTCATTTTGTAACGCCATGGCCTGCTTGGGCGCGAGATCCCATGAGTGTCGAAGCCGGGCAGCCCCGTCAGGCCCATTGTTCTCCGCTCGATCCACCTCAGGGCAGCAACCGGTTGTGTCCACATGGTTCAAGGCGACATATCATCCGCATCACCGGGGCTTGTCGAATCTTCGCTGGGGATGCGGTAGCGGCCGGCAAACCACTCTCCAAGGTCGATCAGCCGGCAGCGCTTGCTGCAAAAAGGCGCCTCCTCTTGTTGGGGACCGGTCACAGGCTTGCCGCAGGTCGGGCAGCTTGGCGTCGCGAGCCCTCTAATTTTCGGCTTTTTTTTAGAATCTGTAGGCGGCACGATCCCATTTTAAATTACACAGCATTGCAGGTCGAATTTGGCATCCCACTCGCTCTTGCTTGCGCGTCCCTCGGGCGAGGGCTGCATGAAGCGTATGGTAAAGCGATGGCGACTGCCGCTGATCTCGGGAAAACAGCGCGCATCACCGGGCAAGAACACACGGATCATTTGATAGCTGGCATTGGGATCCAGATCCTGTTGAAAAAAGCCTTGGCGCGCGAGCTGGGCGGCCGGCTCCGAGCTGCATCGAATCAATCGGAGCACCAGATCCAAACCTTGCCTCAATACGCTAAGGTCCTGCACCCAATGGCTCAGTTGCTCTCCGCGCACGCCTGAAGGCTGGTTGAGCCAGTAGTGAAACGCGGGCAGATCGAAGCTGCATGTGCCGCCAGGCATATTCAAGCGTTGCTTTACCGCAAACACCAGTTCGTGGGTGCGCAAAGCCTGCCCTGGGTCGTAGCCATTGGCGCGCAGGGCGCCAAGAACCCCGTGTATTTGTTGCAGAGTCTCGCTAAGCCGCTCCAGATTCACCCCCGCACGGGTTTCCAAACTTGTGAGCTTTCCTTGGTGTCGATCAAGCTCTTTGATCAACTCGGCCTTGATGTCGATTCGCGGTAGCAGATCGGAAATATCGATTAAGCCGGTCAAGCAGTTGCGGCTATCCCAGGGTGAAGGCTGCTGCAAGCTGTGATTCACGCAGCCGAATAAGTGCTCCAGCCGGAGAAATGCCCGCGTGCGCTCGTTTAACGGTTGTTCGTAAGCGATCGTACTCACTTGACAAATTGCAAAGGAAAGTAATAACCCCGATTCAATCTCGCCTTTCGACTCTGAAAAACGCTAGGATGAGTTTTTCAGAGCTTCCCTAAATTCACGTGCAACCGTCGGCGTTCGCGGCGGCACCTGCCAAGCTAAGAAAATGTTGGTGTAAGGTCAAGACCTGTCGCCGCAGATCTTCGATATCTCCTTGATTATCGATGACTGCGTCCCCCAGCCCTAGGCGTTCCCCGCGGTCCAATTGCGTTTTCAGCATCGCTTCGACCTCATTAAGGCTCACCCCATCGCGTGTTACCACTCTTTGCTTTTGCAATGCCTCTGGGGTATCCACAACCAGAATCTGGTCCACCCGGCTGGCCCCACCGGTCTCCAATAATAGCGGGATACACAGGATACAATACGGGGCCGTAATGTCCGCCGCCCGGCGCACCATTTCGGCGTAAATCTGCGGATGGAGGATCTGTTCCAAACGTTTGCGCTTTTCGCGGTCGGCAAAGATAAGCGAGCGCAAGCGCGCGCGTTTGAGCTCGCCGTCGGCGCCGATGACGTCTTTGCCGAATTGAGCGATGATGGCGGTCAGTGCGGGCTGCCCAGGGGCAACCAATTCGCGTGCGATTAGGTCGGCCTCGATCACCGGGGCCCCCAACTCGGCGAAAAGCCTGCAGACCGTGGTCTTACCGCTGCCTATGCTCCCGGTTACCCCCACCCGCAGGGGTGTTCTCACCCTCCGGTGGCCCACTGAAGGTAGGTCTGGGTAAACCCCTCGCCCCACAACAGCGCGATCCAGCCGGCGGCGGCAAGATACGGGCCGAAAGGGATGGCCGCGGTACGCACCCGCAAGCGAAGCACGATCAACACAGTACCGACTACCGCCCCCACAATAGACGACAAAACGACGACCAAAGGCAGCACCTGCCATCCCATCCAGGCGCCGAGCATGGCAAGCAGCTTGAAATCTCCGTGGCCCATTCCCTCTTTGCCGGTGAGCAGCTTAAACAGCATATAGACCGACCACAATGAGAAATACCCGGCCATGACGCCCACCACCGCCGATGGCAAATCGGTGTACACGTCAAAAAGGTTGAGCAACAACCCCAGCCAGAGAAAAGGCAGGGTAATGGCGTCGGGCAACAGCCGTTGATCGAAATCAATGGCGCTTAAGCCGATTAAAGCCCAGGACAGGAGCGCCGCGCCGGCCGCCTGCCAGGTAAAACCAAAGTGCCACGCGACCATACCGGCCAGCAAAGCGCTCAATAATTCCACCAGGGGATACCGTAGGGAGATCTTTGCCCGGCACGCGCGGCATTTTCCTCCAAGCGCGGCGTAGCTGAAAAGAGGAATATTCTCCAAAACGCCGAGCGAATGCCCGCAGTGCGGGCATTGGGAACGCGGAAAAATAAGATCATAACGTGCCCCCGTACCATCGGGCGCGTTATCCTGTCCCATCAATTCCCTACACTGCGCTCGCCATTCACGCTCCATCATGATCGGCAGGCGGTGGATCACGACGTTGAGAAAACTGCCCATCATGAGACCGAGGCACACCATGATGGTGATGAATAGGGCCGGATTAGAGTGCAGATCCGCGATCACCGGCACCTCGGGCGGCGGTTTGCCTTACCCTGACACGAAAGATCGTTTTCGGCTAAACGACCTGTCCGAGCTTAAAGATCGGCAAGTACATCGCGATCACCAGACCACCGATGAGCACGCCCAGCACCGCCATTATCATCGGCTCCAACAGGCTGGTCAGGGCATCCACGGCATCATCCACCTCCTGTTCGTACCAGTCGGCCACCTTGCTCAGCATGGCGTCCAGCGCGCCGGATTCCTCCCCAATGGCGACCATTTGCACCACCATATTGGGAAACAGATTGACGTCCCGCATCGCGACCTGCAGCTGGGTGCCGGTGGCGATCTCATCCCGCATGCGCAAGGTCGCGTCGTAATAGAGAATGTTGCCACAGGCCCCGGCGACGGAGCTCATCCCCTCGACCAGCGGTGTACCGGCCGCGAACATGGTGGCCAGGGTGCGCGAGAAGCGGGCGATGGCGGATTTTTCCAGGATCTCGCCGATCACCGGGATATTCAAGGACATGCGATCGAAGAAGTGGGCGACTTTCTTAGAGCGTTTCTTTAAGGTCAAGACGCCGAAGATAGCCCCACCAATCGCCCCGAAAATAATGTACCAAAATTGCTGAAAATAATTGGACACCGCGATGACCAGCATAGTGAGTGCCGGCAGATCGGCCCCGAATCCTTTAAAAAGCTCTTCAAACTGGGGGATGACGAAGATCATCAGGATGGCGGTGATAACGAAGGCCACCACGATGACCGCAGTGGGATAAAACAGGGCTTTCTTGATCTTGGATTTTAACGCTTCGACCTTCTCCAGGTAGTTCGCGATCTTATGCAACAAGGCCTCGAGATTACCCGAAGACTCCCCGGCGTGGACCAGATTGACATAAAGCTCGGTGAAATACTTGGGATGTTTGGCCAAGGCCTCGGTGAGCGCTCCCCCCGCCTCCACATGGGCCTTAACATCTAGGATCAAGTCCTGCATGTTCCTGTTTTCGTGGCCCCGGCCAACGATCTCAAAGGACTGCACGAGGGGCACACCGGCGGACATCATGGTCGCCATCTGGCGGCTGAACACCGCGATTTCTTTGGTTGTAATCCTCTTACCGCCTTTGCCCCCAAACAGGGATTTGGACTTTTTCCTCACCCGCGTGGGGTTCACCCCCTGGCGGCGCAACAGCGCCTTTACCAGAGCGTCGTTGGTGCCGCTCATCTCCCCCTTGACCTTTTTGCCCCGCTTGTCCGTGCCTTCCCAGGCAAACATGCTCTCTTTGACCGCTTTGACCGCTTTGACCGCGGGTGCTTTTCCCGCTTGCGCTTTAACTGCTGCTTGTGCCATATCGCTTATTCCAAAGTGACTCTGTTGATTTCCTTCATGCTGGTAATGCCGTCCTGCACCTTTCTTAACGCCGACTCGCGTATATCGGGGATCCCTTCTTTCTGCGCCTCATCGGCCAGCGCGACCGCGTTGGCGCCCTCCATGATCAAACGCCGCATGGCATCGGAGATGGGCATGACTTGGTATATGCCGACCCGGCCTTTGTACCCGCTGTTACACTGATCACAACCCGCGGCCTCGTATACCGTGAAGCCTTGTTCCACATCGCGTTCCGAAAACCCTTCCTGAATCAAGGCGTCTTTAGGAATTTCCAAGGGCCGCTTGCAATGGCTGCACAGCCTGCGGGCTAAACGCTGCGCGATGATGATGTTCACCGTGGTCGCGATGGCAAACGGCGGGATCCCCATATCCGCCATGCGGGTCAGGGTCTGCGGCGCATCGTTGGTATGCAGGGTGGACATCACCATGTGCCCGGTCTGGGCCGCCTTGACCGCGATGCCACCGGTCTCTAGGTCCCGGATCTCGCCAACCAGGATGATATCCGGATCTTGGCGCAAAAAAGCCTTCAACGCTTTGGCAAAGGTCATGCCGGTCTTCTCGTCCACTTGTACCTGATTCACGCCCGGCAGGTTGATCTCGACCGGGTCCTCCGCCGTTGAGATATTGACCCCCGGCTTGTTGAGGATATTAATACCGGTATAAAGGGAAACCGTTTTGCCGCTGCCGGTGGGTCCGGTGACCAGAAACATGCCATAGGGTTTTTGCAGGTTGCGCAGGTAAAGCTCCTTCTGAAAATCCTCGTACCCCAGGACGTCGATGCTGAGCTTGGCGGTATCGGAGTCGAGGATCCGCAGCACCGTTTTCTCCCCATACAAGGTAGGGCAGGTGCTGACGCGAAAATCGATCGCCTTGTTCTTAGATACCTTGAGCTTAATGCGGCCGTCTTGGGGCACACGGCGTTCGGA
>JBOHHR010000155.1:0-2079 GCA_050725475.1 Gammaproteobacteria bacterium
TCCCTGAGCAAGGTTTTCGACTGCGGATCTATGTTCCCTTTGGGGAGCTGTTGCCGGGCATGGCTTATTTCGTACGCCGGCTGCTGGAGAACACATCCAGCCAATCGTTTCAACGCATGAGTCACACCCAGCATCTCTCGCCGAGCCAGTTGCTGGCGACGCCCCACGCCTCAGGCACGGCTGCGGAAAGCATCACGGCGTCGTCAAAACAAAAGCCTACCGAGGATGTCTTGCAGTTGCAGAGCTTCCGTAATGAACCGCGGCACCGCTTTACCGCCCGAACAGAACGGCTGGCGTTTCATTCCGCGATTGCTACGGTGCACAAGCTCCTGGGACAAAGCTATGGCCTCGCCATCGGCGGAGAGTCCGTGGACAGCGGTGATCATCTGATCTCGCTCAATCCCGCCCGACCCGAAGAAATCGTCGGAAAGGTGGCACAGGCAACACCAGAGCATATAGAGCGAGCACTGGGGGCGGCTGCTGCCGCCCTCGAGCCGTGGTCGGCGCTAAAAATGGAAAGGCGGGCGCGCTATCTGTTGGATGCGGCAGGCCAACTCCGTAGGAGGCGCAATGAATTCGCCGCCTGGGAGATCTTCGAAGCGGGGAAAACTTGGGCCGAAGCCGATGCTGACGTCACGGAAGCGATTGATTTCCTCGAATACTACGCCCGCCAGGCGATGTGCTTCGCGGCGGCGCCGGGGACCTGCGCTCCCGGAGAAATTAACATCAATGTGTTCCGCCCTCGAGGGGTGGGGCTCATCGTGCCGCCGTGGAATTTCCCCCTGGCCATACTGACCGGCATGTTGTCCGGCGCGATCGTCGCTGGGAACACGGTGATTTTGAAGCCTTCTTCCCACACCCCTGTGATCGCCGCGCGTTTTGTCACCCTACTGCAAGAGCTGGGATTGCCGGACGGGGTGGTGCAGTTTCTACCGGGTCCGGGCGACGTCATCGGGGATCGTCTGGTAACCCATCCCGGGGTCCATTTCATCGCCTTTACCGGTTCCCAAACCGTGGGCACGCGCATCGTACGGCTGGCCGCGGAGATGCAAGCGCATCAGCGCCACGTAAAACACGTGGTTGCCGAGATGGGGGGCAAGAACGCCGTTATCGTCGACAGCGACGCCGATCTGGATGACGCTGTGGTCGGGATCGCGCATTCGGCGTTTGGCTACCAAGGCCAGAAATGCAGCGCGTGCTCCAGGGCAATCGTGGTGGGCGGCCAGTACGAACGTTTTCTCAAGCGCCTGATCGAGGCCACCCGCAGCCTGAAGATCGGCCTGCCGGAAGAGCCCGGCACTTTTATCGGCCCGGTCATAGCCGCGGCCGCCCGCGATCGGATCCGCAAAACCATCGAAGCGGGTCAAGAGAGCGCCGAGCTGGTTCTGCATAGCGAGCGGGCCGATTTAGAGCCGGGGTATTTTGTCCCGCCGGCGATTTTCAGCGACGTACAACCCGATTCCCCCCTCGCCCAGGAGGAGATCTTCGGACCCGTGCTGGCGGTGATGCGCGCCAAGGACCTGGAACAAGCGCTGCAGATCGCCAACCAATCGCTCTATGCGCTCACCGGCGGTCTGTATTCGCGCAGCCCGGCCAATATCGCCAAGGTCCGCCGACAGTTCCAGGTGGGCAATCTCTACGTTAATCGCAAGATCACCGGCGCTTTGGTCGGCCGCCAACCCTTCGGCGGCTATAAGCTAAGCGGCCTGGGCAGCAAAGCCGGCGGGGCGGATTACCTGCGCCAGTTTCTGTTACCGGTGACGCTTACCGAGAATACCCTGAGACGGGGTTTTGCCCCGGCCGACCACCTCGCCGACATTGACCTCGCGGCGTGGTAGCGCAAGCCCATCCCCAGTGGAGGACGCCCATGCATGCGATCACCTTGAGCACCAAACAGATGGAAGATCTGCATCAGCGCTTGCGCCAACTCCCCGATTGCCGCAAGCCCCTGGGCCTGCGCCACCCCTTCGCCAGCGTGCTGACCATGGCCCTCGCCGCGGTGCTCGCAGGCAGCCGGGGCTATACGGCCATCGCCGAGTGGGTGGACCGTTTGACCCAGTCCCAGCTCAAGCGCCTGCG
>JBOHHR010000156.1:0-3350 GCA_050725475.1 Gammaproteobacteria bacterium
TCCCCCCCGTATTTCTTCGAGGTCACTAAGGTCAGCGCCGCCGTCAGCGTCGTCTTCCCATGATCCACATGACCTATCGTCCCTACATTCACATGCGGCTTCGTGCGTTTGAATTTTTCCTTGGACATCGCCTATTACCTATATGGCAGAGCGTTAAACTTACTGGAGCCCATAACCGGATTCGAACCGGTGACCTCTTCCTTACCAAGGAAGTGCTCTACCGACTGAGCTATATGGGCCAAGAACTTCTACTCTTTGGAGCGGGTGATGGGGATCGAACCCACGTCATCAGCTTGGAAGACTGAGGTTCTACCATTGAACTACACCCGCCACACTGATCCGCGCCTCAGCGTTTCGTTCGAACCGCTAGCCACCCTTTTGCCACCCGCCCATCGGGTTGCCGTTGACATCGGACCCACGCCTCGCCCGTTATCCACTTAAAAGGTCGAGGGTTCTGGACTCAAACCCCGACCACCTTTGGACTCCACTCTTGCCCGCTATCGGCCCCTTTACCTTTCTAACAAAAGCGCCAGCACCTTCCCCCGCTTCCCCCTCCCTTATGGAGGGGGTAGGATTCGAACCTACGAAGGCTGCGCCGGCAGATTTACAGTCTGCTCCCGTTGACCGCTTGGGTACCCCTCCAAAATGACAGCCGGTTATTTTCAAAGATATATGGCATTGTGTCAACCAGAGCTCAAAACCGTGGTGAAACCGCGTCGCCCTTACAAAAAACCTCCTGGGCGCAGACACGCGCCACTTATGCCATCCCGGATCTCTGAAGGCAAGCCCTGCGATCCTACTCGACCCGGGCAAACGTAATCGACGGCGGCTCCAAAATACGCGCGCACCCTGGCAGGACTACGAGCCGGCTCGCAACCGGCCGGGTTTGCGCTGGTTGACACCAAAGCGCCTGCTCGGCGGCAAATCGCGCTGGCGACAGGGTGGGCCGTAACCCGCACCGCCAAGCTTCGATGCGCACCACGTAACACAGCCGGTATACCGCGGTGGGCTGGCAATACCCAAGTGATGGGTCCTGGCCACGAGGCGAGGATACGGGATCGGATCTCTTGACTCGGAAACCAAACCAATTCACTTATCTGGCGGGGCTCAGCCGCGATAACGATGAGTCCCTTGGCGATTCGCCGCCGCTTCAGGGATAAAATGGTCCTGATCGCGCCTACGTTCAGGGGATCGCAGCCGAGGCCAAATACCGCCTCAGTTGGATAAGCGACAAGTTGCCCCTGCGCTACGGCGCGTGCGGCCAGCGCGATGTGCCAGTCGTTCAAGCCCCAAGCTTTGCGATCAGGGCCCTATCCTTGGCTAGGATATCGCGCACGCTGGCTTTGCGTTCGGATTCTAAGGACTGGTGCAAATTCAGATCGTGCAAAGCCAGGATCTGGGCTGCTAGATACGCGGCGTTTTCCGCCCCCGCTTTCCCAATGGCGGTGCAAGCCACGGGTATGCCTCCAGGCATCTGCGCCGTGGACAAAAGCGCATCGATACCATTTAAGGCTCCTCCCTGCATAGGAACACCAATCACTGGCTTTACGGTCAATGAAGCCACGACCCCTGCCAAATGAGCCGCCATTCCCGCCGCAGCGATGAACACGGCGCAGCCACGAGCCTCGGCCTCCCGCACATACTCATGGGTGGCCGCCGGCGTACGATGCGCAGAGCGGATCCGCGCTTCATAGTTAACGCCCAAGCGATTCAATACGGTCATCGCCTCCTCCATCGCAGGCAGGTCGGAATCCGATCCTATGAGTATCGCCACAAAAGGCTTCATGCAAGAATCCCTTTCAACCCGCGCGGCGAGTGCGCCGCCGAGCCCCGCGCGGCGTGGAAGCCGCCTCTACCAACAGGCGTTGAGATTCCTCTAGCGTGAGATCTTCCGGGCTGCGATCTTTGGGGATTTTGGCGTTCTTCTTCCCGTCGGTGACGTAAGGACCAAAACGCCCCTTAAGAATGCGTATATTGGCTTGATCGAACGATTTGATCTCGCGCGATACATCCGCTTGTTGCCTCAGCTCGATGAGCTCCTGCGCCCGTTCCAAGGTGATGCTGTAGCAGTCGTCGTCCTTGCCCAGGGACACGAACCTGTCACCGTATCGGATATAGGGGCCATAACGCCCAACATTCACCGTGATCTCTTGACCTTGCGGTGTGGCTCCGAGCGCCCTTGGCAGGCGGCATAACTTTAGGGCTTGATCCAAGCTAATGGTGTCCAGTCGATATTTCGGCGGCATGGACACAAATCGAGGCTTGTCCTCGCTACCGCTTGCTCCGATCTGGATATAGGGACCGAAACGCCCCATGCGCGCGGACACGGGCTGGCCGGTGTCCGGATCGACCCCCAGCTCCCGTGCTTGCAGGGCTTCCTTGCGCGAGACATTTACCTCTTTCTCTTTAACCTGCCGGCTGAACGGCACCCAGAAATCACTGGTGATAGGCACCCACTCTTTCTCGCCCCGAGAAATAGCATCCAGCTTGTCTTCCAAGCGGGCGGTGAAGTCGTAATCGACGTAGGTCTCGAAGTGCTCTGTGAGAAACTTGTTGACGATGCGCCCTATATCCGTCGGCACGAATCGTTTACTGTCCATGTCCACGTACTCGCGCTGTAACAGCGTGGCTATGATGGAAGCGTACGTCGAGGGCCGGCCGATGCCGTATTCCTCGAGAGACTTGATGAGGCTGGCCTCGGAATATCGCGCAGGAGGCTCGGTAAAGTGCTGCTCTGCCCGTATCCTATTGAGAATAACTGCTTCACCGGTACGCAAAGACGGCAAAACCTGCTCTTTTTCCTTTGCCCCTTCCTCGCTTTCCTGGTAAACCTGCATGAAACCGGGGTCTGCGACCGTAGAACCATTGGCCCGAAAGATGCCCGAGTCGCCACAGCTTAGGTCTACGCCAACCATCTCGATCGTTGCCTGCTTCATCTGACACGCTACGGTTCGCCTCCAAATCAAGGTATAGAGCTTTAACTGCTCCTCGCTCAAATACTTTTTGAGACCCTCCGGCACCTGGTTGACCTCGGTCGGACGGATCGCCTCGTGCGCCTCTTGAGCGTTCTTGGCCGTGGTCTTAAAGCGGCGCGCTTGGGCGGGCAACTGGTCGGCACCGTAGCGCTGGGAAACGAACTCCCGGATCCCGCTAATGGCCTCCTGCGCGAGATTTAACGAATCCGTTCTCATATAGGTAATCAAACCGACCGAGCCGTCACCGACATCGATTCCCTCATACAGTTGTTGCGCGACTCGCATGGCCCTCTGCGCCGTGAAGCCGAGCTTGCGCACCGCTTCCTGCTGTAAGGTCGAGGTCATAAAAGGCGGTGCTGGATTGCGTTTGCGCTG
>JBOHHR010000157.1:0-3356 GCA_050725475.1 Gammaproteobacteria bacterium
TGATGACGCACTACTTCCCGAAGTTCACCGAGGCGATCGGCGCGGCGCGGGCGGCGAAGTTCTATCAGGTCGAGCGGCAGATCAATCGCATCCTCAGAGCCAAGATCGCGTCCCTGATCCCCCTGGCAAAGCCCCTGTAGGTTTGCCGTTCTGAACCATCGACATTAGGGTTGAACACGGAGTCCACCTACGATTGGGGGAAAAGCCAGCGGACCGTCCCGTTGAACGCCAGCATCAGCCAGCTCCTCAAGATCGGGACACAGCCGATCCAACTTCAACTCGGCGCGAGATACTACGCCGAAAAGCCGGATGGCGGTTCCGACTGGGGTCTGCGCTTCGCCGTGACCTTTCTGTTCCCGAAATAAACTGTGAGGAGCGTATCTAGCGGGTCGAGTGGAGTTGAGAGTCTGAGATCCGAAATCCGGGTGCGGGCTTGCAAGTTCGAAGATCACCAACATCAACCGGTAACCTTCGTGAACTCGCCACCTCCGACCCAGAGGAGCATTGGTCCTATGAACGCCAAGTACAGCCCGCGCCTCACCGACTAGCTGGAGCATATGCTGCAGCAATGTACAGCCAATACCAAAAGCTTCGGGAGATCTTGTGATGCGACAGCAATACGTTCAACTCGTTCAACTTACGACCCAAAGCATCAGAATGCTTGTGCACACAGGAGCCGTTGTGATCTCGTTCTGCGGTGCAGGCAGTGTCTGCGCCGGGGAACTGGGCCACTACGCGCCCGCTCTGCTGAACATCCGCGATTTCCTCGTTCCGGAACCCGGCTTCTACGGCGCCCTGTATAACTACTTCTACAGCACCGACACCCTGAAGAATCGCAATGGCGACGAGGTTAGCTCCCTTACCCGCACCGGGGCGTTGGGCACGACCACGGTTAGTGTGGAGCCGGAGGTAGATGTCTTCGTGCTCGCCCCGGCCTTCATGTGGGTGAGTCCCTGGAAGGTCCTGGGTGCACGCTATGGCGCCCTTATCGTCCCCCCTTTTTCTGATGGCAGCGCCCAGGTCTCCTTGAGCGCGGCGCGTTCCGGCAGGTTTCTCGATGGAGGCTTCAGTAGGAGCCTCGAGGCGGACACGGGATTCGGGATCGGCGATCTGTTCGTCCAGCCGCTCTGGCTCGGGTGGGGCGGGAAGCATTACGACCTGTCGGCGGGCTACGGCTTCTACGCCCCGACCGGGGAGGAGAACATCGGGCTGGAGTTCTGGACCCACCAGTTGCAGGTCGCCGGGGCCTGGTATCCGTTTGACCATAAGGGGACCGCAGTCACGGTGGCGGGCACCTACGAGATCCACCACGAAATGGAGGATAGGGATCTCACACCCGGGGATCGTTTCTCGCTCAATTGGGGCGTCAGTCAATATCTGCCCCTCGACAAGGAGCAGACCTGGCTCGCAGAGCTTGGGGCGAGCGGCTACAGCCAGTGGCAGGTTGAAGAGGACTCGGGGTCCGATGTGCCGCAGATCTTGAACGTTCAACTCAATACCAAGGACGAGGTTCATGCCGCGGGGATCCAGACCGGTTTGACCTTCGTGCCGTGGAAGGCCGCCCTGACGATTCGTTACCAGTGGGAATTCGGCGCCGAGGCGCGCTTCGAAGGGAACAACCTCGTCGTGACTCTCGTGAAGGGCTTTTGAGTAGCCCAAGCGGAGTGCGAATACGGGCATGAAGCAGTGCCATTGGACTAAGGTCTACTAGCTCCGCTCGGGCGCTAAGTAAGTAAGAGTATAATAACGCAGAGACGGGAATTGGACCCGGTGTTGATCCCGGTGCAATGTTTGAAGAGAAAGGGGGAAACTAATGCAAAAAGTCAATAAAGGCGTGATAACCCAAGGGCAACGTCGATGAAAGGGGAAAGATGATGAAACTAAATTCCTTGGTCCGGCTGGCGGCCGCAGTCCTCATGGCAACGATCCCCAGCACTCTCGTTTTCGGTCAACAGCCCATGGTGTAATCCGGCTAAGGGGCAAAGCCCCGAGCAGCAGCAAGATGACCAGGCCGCTTGCCAGCAATGGGCCGCCGCCCAAACAGGTGTGGACCCCATCGCCCTCGCCTCTCAGCCGAACGCTACAGCACAGAGCCCTTCAGGCGGACGCGTCCGCGGCGGCGCTCGGGGCGCGGCACTGGGTGCAATCGGCGGTGCGATCGCCGGGGATGCTGGTACCGGTGCGGCGGTAGGGGCGGCCGTCGGTGCGGCCGGAGGGGGAATGCGCCAACGTCAGGCGCGGCACGCCCAGGAAGCGCAGGCCCAGCAGGCGCAGCAACAGAAGGCGGCCCAAATGGGCGAATGGGAGCGCGCTTATGGGGCATGTCTCGAAGGGCGCGGCTATACGGTGAAGTGAGGTAAGCCCAAGTGAAAAGACCAAATATCATTCCCGCGTTTCTGTGCGCCTCGGTGTTAGCGGTGACAGCGAGGCTATGCGGCGGAGCAGGCGGTACCCCTACCGACGACAATTGGTGAGCAACACGGGGATGCCGGGGCGGTTCTCGCGGGCATGGCCGAGTTCTTGTCCCGGACGCAGCGCTTCAGCGTGAACATTCACGCCGGTTACGACGCAGTCCAGGAGCCCGGTCAGAAGATCGAGTTCGGCGAGATCCGCGAGCTTACCGTGAATCGGCCCGATCGCATGCGCATCGATGTCGAGCAAGCGACGGGGACAAGAATCTCGTCCTGTTCGATGGTAAAGAGATCACGGTATTCAGCACCCCGCAGAACGTTTATGCAAAGGTCTCGAAGCCTGGCAGTCTCGATGAGGCGATCTCTTACTTCATCCAGGAGCTGCACATGCGGCTACCGCTCGCCTTGTTGCTCGTCAGCCAGCTCCCGGCGGAGCGCATATCAACGTGCCGTTCAACTGTGCGCGTTTGTTTAAACAAAGAGGAGAACAAAGCATGACTGTGAGAATCCTGATCATCTTACTATTGGCCGCTGTCGTGGGTCTCGGTGGCTGCCAGACCACCGGTGGCACGGCGCCCGACTCCACAGCCGCGGCTCACATCGACCGTGAGGTCGATCTTGCCCTGACGAAGCTTTACGACAGTGTGCCATCGGCTACGGAAATTGCGGGGCAAGCCAAGGGGATCCTTGTCTTCCCGAGGATCGTCAAAGGTGGTTTTGTCGTGGGCGCGTACTACGGCAAAGGCGCCTTGCGCCAAGGAGAGCACACCGCAGGCTACTACAGCACGCTTGCGGCCTCGTATGGTCTTCAGGCCGGCATCCAGTCGTTTGGCTACGTTATGTTTTTTATGAACGAAGGCGCGCTTAGCTATCTGGATCGCAGCGGAGGCTGGGAGGTCGGCGTTGGCCCTAGCATCGTGATCTTGGACCACGGCAAAGCCAGAG
>JBOHHR010000158.1:0-4302 GCA_050725475.1 Gammaproteobacteria bacterium
TGGCAGGCGGACCTACCGATCGAGACGGCCGCGGTGTTGACCGCAATCCTGATCAATCTCGACCGCCTGGCCGAGGACCTGCAGATCTATGCCACCGAGGAATTCGCTCTGGTCGATCTCGACGATAGTCACGCGCGTGCGAGCAAGATCATGCCGCAAAAAAAGAACCCCTTCGCCTTGGCCCATGTCCGCGGCGTAGCCAGCATGATGATCGGAACGCTCGCGGCGAGCGCGGCGGCCGGCCGCACGCCCTCGGGGCAGCCGGACAACCGCTTGCCGCTTTACGGCCTGATCCCGCGCGCGATTGAGGATACGCAGGATGCGGTGGGACTGATGGGCGAGGTCGTGAGCTTACTGACATTCAATGACGAGCGTGGGCGCGCGCGGCTCGACCGTGGCTTCACGCTCGCGACCGACCTTGCCGAGGTACTGTTGCTCGAAAGCGGTCTCGATTTTCGCCAGGCGCATAAACTGGTCGGCCACCTCGTGCGTCGGCATCTGACGGACGGCGACCTCAATCGGTTCACGCCCGAGGAGCTCGCGGCGGCCGCAGTGGAGGTGCTGGGCCAGCGGGTCGAGCTCTCGCAAGCGGCCCTCCATGGTGCCCTGGACCCCGAGGCCGCCGTGTCGGCACGCGCCACACCGGGAGGCGCGGCGCCCGAAGCCATGGAGACGATGATTGCCCAGTGCGAGCGGGCCTTAACGGAGGCCGACGCGTGGACTAGCCACCACCGCCGGCAGCTCCAGATGGCGGAGGACTCGCTGTTACGAACGGTCCAGGAGTCCTTGCAGGGTTCGGATGCTTCGAACCCCGTTTCGGCATAGGTCGGGCAGATACCGTCAGGACTTACGCATTTAGCCCCTTCTCCCTACGAATCGATTTGAACGACCGTCATGCTCATGCTAGAGTCATGCAGAAATCTGCATCTGGACGCCATGAGAACCACGCTCGATATCAATGATACGCTGCTGACCAAAGCCAAGGCCCTAGCGGCCCGGGAACAGACCAGCCTGACCCGCCTGATCGAGGAGGGGCTCGTCCTTCGACTTCGCCAACCGGCCGGACCACCCGCCGGCACCCGACGGCCACTACCGGTCTATGCCGGGAGCGGTGGATTGACGGCGTATGTGGCCGACCCTTTAACTAACCGTGCCCTGTGGGATGCAGCCGATGATCCGGATGCTCAATGACACCCGATGTCAACATCTTGGTAGCCGCATCGCGCTCGGACCATCCACACCACGGCCCGGCTTTGACCTGGCTGGATGCCGCATTGGATGCTTGTGAAAAAGGCCGTCCATTGGCGATTTTTCCGATGGTTGCGGCCGGGTTTCTGCGTCTGGTCACCCACCCAAAGGTCTTTGTTCAGCCGACGCCACACAACGCCGCGCTGGCGTTCCTGCGCGCCGTGCTGAATTCCCCCGGAGTCGAGATGCCTCGACTTGGAACCGAATGGCCTGTGTTCGAACACCTGTGCGAGCAGCATCGGCTGACCGGCAACGATATTCCCGATGCCTGGATTGCTGCCGCCGTGCTCGCCCATCACCATCACCTGGTGAGCTTCGATAAGGGATTCCGCCGTTTCCTGAAGGCGAAGGAATTCACTTTGCTGCAGCCTTGAACCTGAAGGAGCAAGAAAAATAAAGCCCTTCACCGTCGAGTTTCGTTACGACGAAGAGAGCATCGCCCTCATCACACGCGAAACTGCCTGGATAACTCATATCGTTTTTGGTATATTCTCGTATGGCTTGGACCGTCGAATACCTCAACCAAGAGGTGCTGGAAGAAGCCGAGGCCTTGGCGGCCGATCAGCGTGCGCGACTACAGCGCATCATCGAGCTGGATCGTATGAAGAAACGTATTTTGGCCAACGACGTCCACAAGAAGTGGCTTAAAGATCCGGCTTACCGCGAGGCCTATGACGACCTCGCCGAAGAATTCACATTGGCGGCGGCCGTGATCGAGGCACGGAGCCGAGCGGGGCTCACCCAGGAGGAACTGGCTGAACGCATGGGGACGACCCAGCCCGTGGTGGCCCGGATCGAGAGCGGTCGCATCCGTCCCTCCACCCGTACCCTGGAACGCTTGGCGCAGGCCACCGGCTCACGCCTTGTCATTCGCTTCGAGCCGCAAAACCGGCGAGATCATGAAAGCGCCGGAGTTTGACAATAAGTTTTATGCCCGCGAAGGCGTTACCGATCAGTCGGACCTGCACCGAAAAATAAAGTGCCTGGCCTTGCCTGGCCCCTTTATCCCACTTTCACAAGCCGCATTTGAGGCGCCCTTGGCACGTTAGATGGGAACCGGAAGTCTCACCATAAGGGTTCGCCCGTTGCAAGTTGCTTTCTTGGTTGACCCTTCAGACCGGGCCGGGCTCTACCGGGCGATTGAGATCTGCATCTGTGGGGAGGCACCTACAACGCAATCATCCCCGCCTTTCGCCGCACCCCACGAACATGGGAGTCGCATCCGAGGCGAACTATCTGCCGTATCGCTATAACCGGGAGACAACGGTCCAAAAGTCGCGTACGCTCCCGGAGGAGAGCGTTAAGGCATATTGTGACCCCTTCGGCATCGAACGACCTGAGAGGCCGCATGCTTTCAAGTATGCGTTACGCCCCTGGCATCCGCGGCTTTGGCATGCTTGGGCAAGGGAGCACGCTTCCCCCGAGGGGGTTCAGTTCGCGTAGGGCGCAATAGCCTTAGCGTATTGCGCCGCGTGAAAGATGGTCGAAAATGTCACCACGCATTCGGTATCATACAGCCTAGCGAACTCCTGCGCCCTGGGGGATTGGCCCTACTCGACGTTTCATCGTTACGTCGAGCGTGGCGTTTATCCGCTGAATTGGGCTGATGGACCTGAATCGGACTTGGAGGCTGGGGAACGTGCTTGAAACCTATTCTCGAAGCCGCTTAGCCTTAAGACTAGGGTTGAGGGGAAAATCAACTCGTTAAGCCAGAGAGGTTGCCATGCTCGATGACAAGACAATCCAGTCCGCTGTGACCCGCCTGGTGGCTGCCGCGACGTCCCCCAGGGCCAGGTGATCCTGTTCGGCTCGTACGCCCGAGGCACGGCCGATGAGGGCTCGGATCTCGATCTGCTCGTCATCGAGCGGGAAATACCCGACAAGGCTGATGAATACACGCGCCTGCGGGATGCCCTCGGCCGGCTGGCCCCTGGTATCGGCGTCGACCTGCTGCTTTATCAGGAGTACGAGTACGCGCAGCGGAGCCAGGTACCGGGTCACGTTCTGTACCGAGCCCGGAATGAAGGCAAGGTGTTGTATGACGCCCATCATTGACGAAGCAAAGCGCCTGCTGCGCATTGCCGGCCGTGACTACGAGACCTTCACGATATTGCACAACCACCTGAAGCTGCGTTGGCGCCAACCTGTTTTCATGCCCAGCAAGCCGTAGAAAAAGCGCTCAAAGCTGTGCTGACGATTAAGCATATCGACTTTCGACGCACGCACGACCTCGAAGAGCTGGCGAACCTGCTCGCCGATATCGGCATGGCCCTACCTTTCACGCCTCGGGAATTCCGCCGCCTGAATCCCTTTGCCGTCGAGTTCCGTTACGACGACGATAGCATCGCCCTCATCACACGCGACGAAGCGGATCAGCTTACCCAGCGCACGCTCGCCTGGGCGGCAAAGATCGTTTCACGGTTCCGTCCGCCAGCATAAGTGATGACTTTTCCAAATTGTTCATGCTTGAGACAGGATTTCGAGCCTGGCTCATTTCCCGTGGTTTACACACGTGAATAAAGATTCGAACAGCGGAACCCTCAGGCCTTCAGACTTTATGCGGGGTCGCCGCCCCGAGCTGTTCTCTGACTCCATCATCGTCCAAACTCCGACCATCACTCGTGAACAACTTGAGTATCAGCTTGAAACCCTGACAGCCAGAAAACTTGAGACTGCGTTTGAGCATTTTTGCCGCGAACTGGCGCAAAGGGAAATCTGCCCTAACCTGATTCCGCAAACGGGTCCCACTGGCGGTGGAGATAGCAAAGTCGATTCGGAAACCTATCCCGTTTCGGACGAAATATCCTTGCGTTGGTACCACGCAGAGGCGGAACAGGCAGGAAAGAAACGTTGGGCGTTCGCCTTTAGTGCGAAAAAGGATTGGGCAGGCAAAGTTCGCAGCGATGTCAGGGGGATTGCCGAGACTCGCCGCCACTACGACCTTGTGTATTTCATCTCTAGCCAGTTCGTTCCAGACAAACAGCGTGCGGCGAAGGAAGAGCAGCTCTCTGCGGAGTTCGGCATCCCGCTCCGAATACTGGACCGGTCGTGGAT
>JBOHHR010000159.1:0-1779 GCA_050725475.1 Gammaproteobacteria bacterium
CGCGTCTCCGAGCCGTAGCGATAGGGTACCTCAAGACCGAGGTTGTGGTTCTTGACGTAGGCCCGCACGCGCGGGTGCGCCTCGGCGACGCGGCAGAACTCGCCTTCCCAATCGCTGTCGAGGATGATCCAGTTGATGTGGCAGCGGCGGGCATCGGTTTCCCAGCGCAGGGTTTTCGAGGTGTTGAAACGGACGTGTGCGGTGGAGCCGCTGGGATTGTAGGGATCGAGCACGGCCTTGATCGGTCGCTCTCCCACAAACTTGCGCGTGATGCCGGCGGTAATGCGGTTACAAGCCATGTCGGCCAGCATTTTATACTTAAGCTGCGCCGGATAGGTTCCCCCTTTGCAGACCAGGTGGCCATCCAGCCATTGCTTGGCGATACGCTTGAGTTGGCCGAAGAGGTGCAGCGCAGGGTCATCGCCGGGCTCGCGCCACTTGTTCAGAACGAGGTAGGACGTCAGCTCGTACAAGACCTGTGAGGGGCGAACATCACCGGTGTGAATGAGATTGAGGTTCACCTTTTCGCCGATGATCCCTGAGTTTTGTGTCTCCGTGGCGCCGACGAGGTCCGGGGTCAGCTCCAGCATGGAGTCATCGTTGAACTCTGCTGTTAGCCGCTCCTCGGGCAGTTCGACGCGGTAGCCCTCGACCCGCGGGAAGCGAATCTCGAGCCCATCGCGCTCTGGCCGCACCGCCTTGACCTGGATGGTCTCGCGCGGCGGCTGTGGCGGCGCGACCACCGGCTTCGCGGTGAAGTCGAAGGGGATCCCCAGCACGTCGGCGTATTCCACATTGAAGAGACCTTCTTCGTTTAGGTCGTAGGACTGGCGGCGCAGGGCGCGCCCGATGACCTGTTCGCAGAGGAGCTGGGTGCCGAAGGCGCGGACGCCAAGCACATGGGTCACGGTATTGGCATCCCAGCCCTCGGTGAGCATCGAGACGGAGACGACGCAACGAATTGTTCCACCCAGCCGGCCGTGTTTGCCGACGGTGTTCATCACTTCCCGCAGCAAATCTTGGTCGGTAATGCTCTCTGCCTGGCGGGGATCGCCGGTGCGTTCGATGATCTCGCGGCGGAAGCGCTCAATCTCATCGGCGGCCATGCTGTGAAATTTGTCATCCAGTGCCTCGCCGGATTCGAGTTGCTCGCTGTCGATCAGCAAGGTGTTGGGCCGCGCCAGCGGGTTGCCGTGCTCGTCGAAGTTGCGGAAGAGCCCGAGGCGTCCATTCACAGGCTTATAGGAGCCGTCTTCGTTTTGCTGCTGGAAGCCGGAAATAAAGTCGTAAACGAGCTTGGAGGTAGACGTATTGTTGCAGACCACGATGAAGCAGGGCGGTACGCGGATGCCGGCCTTATCCCAAAGCTCGTAGGTCTTCTCGTAGTGACCGTAGAGAGCCTCGAGGGCAGTCTGGAGTTGCGGCGGCAGGCTCAAAGGATCGAGGGCGCTGGCTTTATCTCGGCCTTTTTTTGGCATCTTGGCGCGGATGTGTTCCCACAGGTTGCGGAACATGGGCATCTCGGCACCGGGGATATTGTCGGCTACTGGAACACGCGGCAATTTCACGATGCCGCACTCGATGGCGTCCATCAGCGAGAAGTCGCTCATCGTCCATGGGAAGAGCGTGCCCTCTGCATAGCCTGAGCCGCGCAGAAAGAACGGGGTCGCGGACAAGTCGATCACGCGTGCCACGCCGAGCTTGCGATTCACGACCTCAAGGCCGGAGATCCAGAGACGGGCGGCTTCATTGTTCTTCTCGGCCTCCTTCTTGTCATCG
>JBOHHR010000160.1:0-11694 GCA_050725475.1 Gammaproteobacteria bacterium
ATGTTCGGCGGTATCATAGGCCTTGTGCCAAAGCCTGGAGCGGTTCGGCTATGGTGACGCCGTAGGGCGGCGCCGGCTCTAATGAGCGCAGGGGCTCCGGTAGGCGGGCGAACTGACCGGCGGCCCGGTCCCGGAGGGCGGCAAGCGATGGGGCTGCGGTAATTCGGCGCCCGCCCGCCATCACCTGAACCAGCAGCGACTCTCCGGGCACCGCCTCGTCGGCTAAGCTCACCGTATCGCTTTGGAAGCGTCCGCCGTCTTCGTAATGGCGGAATACCTGCTTGCGACCCGGCCAGGTCGCCTTGCCCTCGGAGCGCTTGCGCCTGGGTCTCCCGGCGTATTCCGCTAGCTTATAAACACAGTCCAGGTAGGGCCTGTCGACGGAGGTATTCATACGTGTGCCGACGCCGAAGCCATCGATGGGCGCTGCGGAGGCGATAAGCTCCCGCAGCGTGTATTCGTCCAGGTTGCCGCTCGCGAAGATGTGCACGGCGCTGAGCCCCCCCTCGTCAAGGATGCGCCGCACCCGCCTCGCGTGCTCGCCGAGGTCGCCGCTGTCGATGCGCACCGCCTGAACGGAGATCCCTTCACGCGCCAGTGTTGCCGCGAGCGGGATGATCCGGGCCGCAGCCGCTTCTGTGTCATAGGTGTCGATAAGCAAGGTGTTCTCGTGTGGATGGGAATGCGCGAAATCCTCGAAGGCCTGTACTTCGTCGTCATGCGCCTCGACGAAGGAGTGCGCCATGGTACCGAACAGCGGGATATCCCAGAGCTTTCCGGCGAGGACATTGGACGTGCCACCGAAGCCCGCGATGAAGCTGGCGCGGGCCGATAGTAACCCGGCCTCGGCGCCGTGGGCACGGCGCAGCCCGAAGTCCACCAAAAGCTTGCCCGGGGCGGCAAGGACGCAGCGCGCGGCCTTGGAAGCGACCAGCACCTCGAGCTGCACGAGGTTGATGATGCGCGTCTCCACTAATTGCGCCTCGGGCATCGGGGCGGTGACGCGCACGATCGGCTCGTCGGCAAAGAAGATCGTACCCTCGGGCATGGCATGCACATCACCGGTGAAGCGCCAGCCCGCCAGCCAGTCCAGAAAGCGCCGATGAAACCGCCCTGTTCCCACCAGCCAGTCGATCTCGTCTTGGGTGAAGCGGGCACCTTGGAGAAAAGCCAATACCTGCTCCAGTCCCGCCGCCAGGAGGAAATTGCGGCCCGCCGGCAGCTTGCGCACGAAGAGGTCGAAGACGGCAATGTCCGACATGCCGCGATCGAAGTACCCCTGCAGCATGGTGAGCTGATAGAAATCGGTGAGCAATACGCTGGTGTTGCCGGAAACACATGCAGCGGCCATGTCGCTCCCCCTTATCCCGCCACCGCGGTAGTCTCTGCCGCCACCGCACCCAAGCGCCGCATCTCGGCTACAGCGCGCTCGCCGTCCCCCGGGTTCGCGCCTATCGCGCGGACGGCGTCCAAGAGGAGGACGACATCGAACCCGGCGGTGCGGGCATCCCTGACCGTGTTGAGCACACAGTAGTCGGTCGCCACCCCGCCGACGAAGAGGCGGCGCACGCCCGCCCGTCGCAAGCGCTCGGCAAGATCAGTATCGGCGAAGCCGGAATAAGCGTCTGTCTCGGCCGTCGTCGCTTTTGAGATCACCTCAGCCGCGACCGGCAAGCCCAGGCCGGGCGGGAAATCTGCGCCGGGGCTCCCGGCGACGCAGTGGGGCGGCCAGGGACCGCCCTGGGCTCGAAAAGAACTATGATTCGGCGGATGCCAGTCGCGGGTAGCGAAGATGGGGAGCAGCCGCTCTTGGAATGCGACGATCATGGCGTGTAGCGGCGCGATGACGTCGCCACCATGCGGCACTGCGAGGCTACCGTCCGGCAAAAAGTCGTTCTGTACATCGACGATGACGAGCCCATCGCCCGTTCCGATCCGCGTCGTGCTTGGGTGCGACATGCGCCCTCCGGATTAAGATACTCTCCGTTGTGACGGATAGGTTCTACGTGCCCCAGCTTCCTGAAGGCTGGGCACGATGCAATGATGACGGCCCGATTAAAGGAAACTGTACCATGATGAATAAAGACGTGCATGCGAAAACGCCGCTCGCCTATCACAGCGAGCTAGTCTTCATACTGTTTTCGGATCGGAAACGCAAAACCCTGGCGGCAATGTCAGTGCGGGCCTATCGATTGACTAATCATCAAGACTAAGCTAATTTCTTAGTCATATCCTGCGGAACAGCCCACCGTGACCACCGTCAACGTCCACCAAGCCAAAACCCACCTCTCCCGCCTCCTCGAGGCTGTGGCCGCGGGCGAGGAGGTCATCATCGCCAAGGCAGGACGGCCGGTCGCCAAGCTGGTCCCCTTCGACCAGCCGAAGCGCGCACCGGGACGACTGAAAGGGATGATCCAATGGTCCGATGGCTTCTTCGATCCCTTGCCCGAGGATCTCATCGAAGTCATGGAAGAAGGCTACGAACATGACCCGTTGCGCAAAAAATGAACCTCCTGCTCGACACCCATACGCTCATCTGGTGGCTGGGCGGTCTCGGTCTGCTCTCCGAGCCCGCCACAGGCGCCATCGCTGACACCGCAAACACGGTCTTCGTGAGCAGCGCCAGCGCCTTCGAGATCGCTACCAAAGAGCGCCTGGGCAAGCTGCCGGTGGCGGGGGCTTTCGTCGAGCAGCTCGACGAGCATGTTCGGGCAGAGGGCTTCAAGCCGCTGCCGATCGCCTTACCGCATGCGCTGGCGGCCGGCCGTCTTCCCGGCCCGCATAAGGATCCTTTCGATCGCCTGCTGATCGCACAGGCCCGGCTGGAAGGCTTCGCTGTCGTAACCTCCGATCCCATCTTCCGGCGCTATCGCGTGCCCGTAGTGTGGTAGCTTCGGAAGGCCTAAACCCAGTCTTACCTGTGTGGCCGGGATAAGCGGCGGCCGGAACCCTGACACTCGAGGCGCAGACCCATCGAGAAAGATGGATTTGCAAGCCATAAGGAAAGGTCTGGTTTCAATGCTCGGCGCGGGTTGGCCGGCCGCATCGTGCCGTATATACTCAGTTCATAATAATTAGCAGCGGTATGCAAACCACGCGCTGTTGTTACAAACTATCGCGAACGATAGGCGTCGCTGGGAGATCCAAGCGATCGCCGCAGTCTTCGCGCCTGGGGATCGCTACCGAGGGTTTCAGGCGCTTTAAGATCGAGGGAGGCCTGTGGACGAAAGACGCATTCTAGTCACCGGTGCGCTCGGGCAAATCGGATCCGAGCTCGTGCCGGTGTTGCGCGAGCGCTATGGCACGGATCGGATCGTGGCATCGGACATACGCATCCCACGCCCGGACTCGCCCCTAGCGGATGGACTTTTTGAGCACCTGAACTGCACCACGCTCCCCCAGATTCAAGATGTCGTTCGCCGTTATGACGTTGGATCAATCTATCACCTGGCCGCGATCCTCTCGGCTGTGGGCGAGGAGCAACCGCATGTCGCTTGGGATGTGAACATGGGCGGGCTCTATCGGATTTTGGAGGTGGCGCGCCAGAACCATTGTGCCCTCTTCTTCCCGAGCTCCATCGGCGCTTTCGGCCAGAGCACGCCGCGCGAGCGTACGCCGCAGGATACGATCCAGCGGCCGCAGACGATCTACGGGATCACCAAAGTTGCGGGTGAGCTTCTGTGCGATTACTCCGCGCAGCGTTTCGGAATCGATACGCGCGGTCTAAGGCTGCCGGGCATCATCTCCCATGTGGCCCCGCCTGGAGGAGGTACGACCGATTACGCGGTGGCGATCTTCTATCAAGCCCTACGCTACCGGCGCTATACGTGTTTTCTGCGGCCGGATACGCGCCTCGACATGATGTATATGCGTGACACACTGCGGGCCATTATAGAGCTTATGGAGGCCGATCCCTCGCGTCTCATCCACCGCAACGCCTTCAATATTACTGCCATGAGCATCACCCCAGCGGAACTGGCTGAGGCCATTCGCGCCCATATCCCGGAGCTCGTGGTTGACTACGAGGTGGACCCCATACGCCAGTCCATCGCCGACTCTTGGCCGCGGTCGGTGGACGATGACGCTGCGCGGGCGGAATGGGGATGGGCTCCCGCCTTTGACCTCGCGGCCATGACCAAGGACATGCTCGATCGGTTACGGGAGAGGATGCCGGGCACCACTTGTCCGTGAGGCTCATGCATGCCGCTTGAACGCATCACACAGCAGTTACTGCGAGAGATCGCGGAGATCGACTCCAGCGGCGCGAGCAAACGCCACGAGCCTGTGATCACACAACTTGTCCCTGCAGGGGGAAAGCGCGGGCCTCGCTACCTGATCGAGGGACAAGGGAAACGGCTTTTCCTTCGGATGAACTCCAACGGTTACTTGGGGATGGCCTTGCGCCAAGAGCTGATCGATGCCGAAGAGAGGGCCGTGCGCGCTTTCGGCAGCGGTCCCGGTGCGGTGCGTTTTATCAGTGGCACCTATGCTCCGCATGTCGAGCTTGAGCGGCGACTGGCCGCTTTTCATGGGCGAGAAGCGGCGATGATCTTCAGCTCGGCCTACGCGGCCGTCATGGGCGTCTTACCGGTGTTCATCACCCCTGAGACGGCTGTCATCAGCGATGCCCTCAACCACAACTGCATCATCAACGCGACTCGCCTCGCGCACCCGAAAGAGAAGTATGTCTACGCCCATTTAGATATGGCGGACCTTAAGAGCTGTCTCAAACGCGCTGCCGCGGCCTGCCGACGGGCGATCGTAGTGACTGATGGGATCTTCAGCATGCGCGGCGACCATGCGCCTCTGGCAGATATTAAAGGGATCGCCGCCCGCTTCGATCAGCGTTACGCGGATAACGTGGTGGTAATGGTCGACGACTCTCATGGGGTAGGTGCCATCGGTGCCACCGGGCGGGGAACGGAGGAGCACACCGGCGCCGGTCCCTGCGATATCCTGATCGCGACCCTCGGCAAAGCCCTCGGCGTGAATGGTGGTTATGTGGTGGCCGACCGCGTGCTCATCGATTACCTGCGCGAGAAAGCGCCTTTCTACATCTACTCCAATCCGATCACGCCGGGCGAGGCAGCGGCTGCCACAAAGGCTCTCGACATACTGGATAGCCCAACTGGCAGCAAGTTCCTAAAGCGCCTACGAGAGCTGACGGCCCATTTCCGACAAGGTCTGAAGGAGCTTGGATACGAGGTCATCGCGGGCGAACACCCCGTCGTGCCTTTACTTCTGCGGGACACCGCGCGCACTCATGCGATGGTGCAGCATCTGCAGTGCAACGGCGTGTTGGCGACCGGCCTTTCCTATCCCGTCGTGCCGCGCGGCGAGGAAGAGATCCGATTTCAGATCTCGGCCGATCACACTGAGGACGACCTCGGCGAAGTACTCGCAGTCCTTGCCGCATTTCCCGCCCGTGGGCAGTGACCCGGCTCAGTAATGGCCAGTCGCTATGGTGTTCAGGAAGATCCGTCTGAGCGCGTTGCCCTGCCGTGGCGTTTTGATGCAAAGCTGAAATAGATTCCTGCAATCATGGCCTACTCGGCGGCAACGTCTATACTTCATAAGTCACCGTTCCCGGAACGGCTTCGTTTACGTCAAAGTTTGGCAGCCCTATTCGTTACGCGCATTGTTTGGTCATGGAGATTCAGAAAGCTGAACCTGAGGCGCGTCGCCGAGCTATTTGGATCGTCGTTCTCGGTGCTGCAGCGGGTGTCACCCTGTTGTTCTGGTTCGAGCATTCGTTACCCCGCATAGCTGCGTGGGTGACAGAACAGCCGGAGCTTGTGGCGTCGAGAGGAAGGCTCCTCTTGATGGTGATCGGGGTTTTGATCATCGTGCCGTTACTTGGGTTCGCGGCGTATCTGTGGTTCCTCGGAGGGCGAATCGCTCGCGCGCGGAGATTTCCATTATTGTCGATGAAGGTTCTTCGGGATACCGCAGTTGTGGTTGGGCCGGCTGCCGAAACACGTGGCCGGTTTGTGAAAGCTCTGGCGGTCGTATTGGCCGCCTTCGCTCTCGGGCTGTTGAGCGTTCTCTGGTGGCTAGCGTGCTTCGTGCAATCTCGGGCGAGTTCGTGAGACGTCCGGGGTTCGAGCCATGTCTGCGCCTAACCCGCTGTTGCAAGAGACCGTTTCGCAGCGTCGCTTCGCTCCGCCGCTCGCGGCCCCACTCGAGGTGCAGGCCATGCTCTCACTTCCAGCCCCGGCTCCTGTCCCCCTCTTTTTCATCGCCGTGAGCGTGCTGCTCGCGCTGGCTCTGAGTGGCTGCGCTGGAATGCTTACCCGCGACCCGATACGCATAAATGGCAAGCGAATACGGGATTAGGCGCGCGATTTGCGCTGTAACCCACCAAACTGACAAGCGCAGCTTGTCTCATTAAACTCTTATGAAAAATGAATCGGCTTCCTTGCCGACACGTGCGGTGGGTTACGCTACGCTGCATCGACTTAGGCGCGTTTTCGTTCGCCCTTTTCCCTTGCCAATCGCGCTTGTTCCAGTTCGTCATGCAGTGCGACGTATTCCTGGGTCAGTTTGTGATTGGGCGCCAGATGGATCATGGGGCACGCCGCCTCGTGGGACTCGCGGATCTTCACTGATATCGAGAGATAGGTTTTCAGTACCGGAAGCCCCTCCTCGAGCAGATCCTTAACCAGCTTCTGCGGCAGGTTGGCTCGTGCCTGGAACTGATTGACAATGATGCCTTCGATGGCAAGACCGGCGTTGTGATCGGCGCGGATCTCCTCGACGTTCTCCAAGAGAGTGTACAGCGCTCGGCGCGAGAAGTCATCGCAGTCAAAGGGGACCAGGCAACCGTCGGCGGCGATCAGGGCCGACTGGGTGAAGAAGTTGAGCGCCGGCGGCGTGTCCATGTAGATGAAGTCGTAGTCGCCGAGGGTATCCAGCGCCTCGCGCAACTTGAAGATCTTGTACCGGGATTCGAGCTTCGTCTGCAGTTCGGCCACGGCCGGGTGGGAGGGGAGGATGTGCAGGCGGTCGAAGGGCGTGGGGTGGATAAACTCCTCCGGCTGTTTCGGTCGCAGGCGGAAACTGAGTACCTGGTCGAAGAGATCGGCGAGCGTCGATTCCGGTTCGGCGCCATCCTTGCCGGATAGATAATGGGTCGAGTTCCCCTGCGGGTCGAGATCGACCAGCAGCGTGCGCGCGCCACCGGCCGCGCTAATAGCCGCCAGGTTACATGCGATCGTGGATTTACCGACGCCGCCTTTTTGATTGAAGATGACTCGTCGCATCACGTCTCTCCGAAATGTATTTGTGGATGTAGAGGGGCTGCTGAGAATTGTAGGTCAGTGCTGATTCTCATCGTTCGTCCCAGCCAAGAACTGCCCTACCGATGCCAAGGATCTCACGCAAGAAACCGACGTGCTCATCCAGGTGTCGGGCAAACTCGGCCCGCGCCAAGAGGAGGCTCAACGACTCGGGCGCATTCTCAGGCCCAAGCGGGATGGTCGCGCTGCCCATTTCTTCACGTTGGTCTCGCGCGACACCCGCGAGGAGGAGTTTGCCCACCACCGGAAGCTCTTCCTCACCGAGCTGGGCTACTCGTACTACGTGGTGCTCGTCGATGGGAGGTGGTGAGGCACGTGGAAGTTCCCAGTGTTCCTATGGAACACTGATGCAGTTATACCTGGTACTTAACCAAACAACGAAAGGCGGCACTGGTGAAAATAGACTGGGCTTCGTTCCCTCGATGAATTAGGCAGCGTCCTGTATAGCAACAACTAAGCGCTTACCGAGCACGGCCAGGGCGGCTTCGACTTGCCCAATATGAGAGCGATGGTCGAGGTCGACCAACCGTCTAATGGCACCTTCGCTCAGGTTGAGCTTCTTTCCTAGGCCCACACGCGTCAAACCGCTCTCCGTCATGGCACGGTACAGTGCTATCTTGGCTGCCACCAGCGGAGGGAGGCAAACCAAACGCTCACCACGCCGCGGACGGGACGGCCGCGGAATCTCGCGACGTTCATTCACGTAGCCGCCCAACGCCGCTACTAAACATTCGATGGCCTCTCCTAACGCTTCGCGCTCGTTACGCCCTTCGGTCAACGCTTCGGGAATGTCTCGGAAGGTTGCCGTAAGGTTACCCCGGTTGTCCGGTGTTAATTTCGCCGGATAACAAAACTCCATCGCACCCTCTCAAACCGTAATGTCCTCTTCCGACACGCCAAGTTGTACCAGCATCGCACGTAACAACCCCGGCCCAATGTCCTTCTTACGGTCTTTAACCGTCGTAAAGCGACCACGAACCCGCTGGATAAACTCCGCTCCTGTCACAATATCCAATTATCGTACTTATCTGTACGATATTCAACGAGTATCCCGGAATAAGCCTGCCGGGGACGCTTGGGCGCTATCCGGCCGACAACTCGCCGCAAACGCTGGACTCCCGGAACTTCCTGCGCCCGCGCCTGCGGGGTTACCGGCCGAGCTTCTGCAGCGCCGTCCCGATCTGCGGGCCGCCCTCGCCCGCTTACAGGCGGCCGATCAGCGTGTGGCCGGCGCCCTGGCCGCCTTGCTGCCGCGCTTGACCCTCACCGGGGGCGCCGGGGTGCGCAGTAGCGACCTGGCGGAGCTGATCGATCCCGCCTCCGGCGTTTGGAGCATCGCGGGCGGGCTGTTGCAACCGCTCTTCACCGGGGGACGCCTGCGCCAGGAGGTCAAACTCAATCAGGCCCGCGTCTCCGAGGAGATCGCAAGCTACCGGCAGACACGCTCACGGCCTTCCGCGAGATGGAACGAGCGCCGCTCGCGGTAGGGCTCTTCGTACAGGCGGAAATCTCGGGGCGCGAGCGCTCCGATCTGTTGAGGCTCCCTCATGGGGCGTTGCGCGCCGGCCATCAGGCGCTGGTTATCGATGCAGAGCACAGGGTTCGCTTTCGCGGCGTGGAGGTGCTTGCCAATGACCCCGAAGGTGTCCTCGTGCGCGGCGAGATCGCGCCAGGCGAACGGGTAGTGGTCGCGGGTCTGGACACCCCGGTCGAAGGGATGAAAGTGAGGTCGGAGGCCTCGGGCTCAAGGCGTTAGGCTTCAGCCGCTAGGTGGGGTCAGCGGCGTCAGTCAGCCCGCTCGAGCCTCAGCGTATGCAGGCTCTCATTCGAGACAAACGGGAGCGGACGCCCTTGGACCCAGTAGGGATGCTGGTCGCGGTAGTGTGGCGAAAGCGGATGGCCAGATTGGCCACCTGCCATGTGCAGGATCCCGGCCTCTCGATGTCCCGGAGAAATGACTAAGCGTTCGCGTGCCCCCTCCGACGCGTAGGCATAACGGACACAATAACCGCAACCGGCAAAGGATCTGCCGGCATACCCAGAAATCCACCGACTCAAGGGATGAGAGAATTTCGGGGCGTTTAAGACGGCCCCAATGCAGAGCGCCCAACCTATCGGCTCGATGCCGCCGCCTCAGTGCCCAGGCGCTCTCTTCGAGTTTCACCAGAATAAAGGCATTCCAGTCAGAATAGTGGTCAGATGCCCGTAAGAGCTTGAGGTGTTTCTCCGTGAGGATCGTCTGTAGCGGATTATCGAGGTGGTCCCATCGGTATTCAAAGTTCTTGTCGTGCTGACGACAGCCTAAGAAGGGTGACAATACAGATTCTGCCAGGCGCTCGCGAAATTCAGTCAACAAACCCACCCCACGGCTCTCGATTTCGGCGTTGCCATAAATTCATCCCGTAGCTGGACACGGGCCGGCTCAGTCGCAATCGCCAAGGATCTGAAACGGAACCCTGGAGGCTGAGCTTGCTGCCGGCAGGCGTTTGGCGGCTTACATCCGTTGGAAGTATGTGTCCGGCGCCAGTGCTATCAAAGGATAGTCACTGCTTGTCCGGCTCTAAGTAGAGGTAACCCAGGCCGCCGGGCACGCGTATTCCTGTAGCTCCGGTCAAGGGACACGGCTGCAGCGTGAAGTTCTTCTCGCCGCCAGCACGTTAGCCCCACGCCCATTGACAGGCCCTTCAGTCTCATCTTGCATCGGAAGAGACTGACTCACTCTGGCCTTCGATGTCGCATCGTGATACGGTTGAGCCATCGCCTCGGCGTTTGCGAGGCCGACGCGTTGCGACTGGATGATGGGCCGGCGTGCGCCATGATTCCGAATCTGCTGAGAGGGTCCAAATCATGACCTTAAAACGAGACATAAACCTATTTAGCTTGCTGTCCTTGATTATCCTAGTAGCGACACCGGCCGCGGTGCCGGCGGTCGACCTGGGGGGTCTCACCGGGCTATTGACCAGTCAGCTGAGTGTCACCGAACCCCAGGCAATGGGCGGCGCTGGGGCCATCTTCAGCTACGCGAAGGAGAAATTAAGCCCGGAAAGTTTCACGAAGGTCGCCAACGCGGTGCCTGAGATGGATCAGCTCTTGGGTGCGGCACCAGCGGTCGCCGCGCCGGAACCAGCCGGTAGAGCACCAGGTTTGGGCACACTCACGGGGCAAGGGGCTGAAACACTACCCGGAGGCGACGCCATCGGTGGCATCGCCGATAAGGCCACGGGTCTGCAGAGCCTTAGCGACTCTTTCGGCAAACTCGGAATGAAACCGGATATGGTTGGACAATTCACCCCCGTACTTCTCGATTACGTTAAATCCAAGGGGGGCGATGCGGTCGGCAGTCTTCTGGCTGGAGCATTGCCGTAGGGACCCTAGCGATCGGAATTCCTCCGTTAAGCGGGGGGCCTCCATTACGCGTGACAGATCGAGCCCGGCAATGTCGCCACCACCATCCGCGCCACCAGCCCGACGAGCCCCGGCCAGCAGTGCTGTGTATCCCCAGTCTCGGCGGAATGATCGCCGGTCGTGGCAATAGACGGGGCGTAAAGACGAAAACCCAAACCAAACCGGACTTCCCTCAGCCGGGACAGGAGCAACCGATTGCGGGTAAGCGCGAACGATGCAGAACCAAGCGGCAGCTGGCGCAGGCCTTCTGTGAGGACTCCGTTGTCAAGCCCCTGTGGTTTGTCTTGGTTTTTATAAGCGGTTGATTCGATCTCCAGGAGTCAGGTTTGCCCTGCCAGAGTTCTCCACGGTTTATCCACGGGCCGGCAACCGTTCATTGATTGCGGGCCCGTGGGCAAAAGGTGGAGAACTCCGGCCCCCATCGAAAGCCGCCGGTGCTGTTCAGGAAACGCCCCCAAGCCCTTCGCCAGGTGATGAAGTCTGTCGGCGAAACATCGCCTGACCCCCTTCTATCCGTGCCGACGTTGCCATACACCCAATGCCACATGCGCCCTGCGCGCAGGCCCTCACCTGATAAAGAAAGACGCCCCATCTACGAAAACGGTGACCGCTGTCAACCTCCGTTGGGTTACGGGGACGTGTCATTCGGCGGAACACCCCTGCGGGGCTTCCGCCCTACGCGGGCTGCCACGATTCGACACGACTTCGGCCGTCGAATAAATTCAGCGTCATTCAATCGTTCTCACGTCGCGTCGTGGAAGATGATACCGAGCGCGTGGCGATGGCCCGAGCGCACGCGGCTGACCCCGTGCCGAAGCTTGACCCGGCAATCCAGGACCGCACGCTCCGACTGCGTTGCCCTGGATGCCCGGCTCAAGGCCGGGCATGACGAGTAAGGTGGGCTAGCGCGTGAGTTTTTTGGCGGCGAGATCGGCTAGATAAGCCTCCCAGCGGGCTTCCCGATGCTCGCCGAGCGTGCGCAGATAGTCCC
>JBOHHR010000161.1:0-3680 GCA_050725475.1 Gammaproteobacteria bacterium
GGTGAAGTTGGAGTCCCGACAGGTCAAAACTGCGCTTAGCGAGCTCGGCGCAGTCTTCGATGCACTGCGGGCAGACAACCAGTTGCTGCGTGAGCAATTGCAGCAACGCTCGGTCGCGGATCGAGAGCAAAAAAGATCGCTCCAGCGGGAGCTATTGCTGGAGCTACTCGAGTTGCGCGACCGGCTCGCTGCCGGTGCCGCGAGTGCTCGGGACCACCGGGCTGGCCTATTGGGGCGTTTGACCGGGGACGAGCACCGTTTCATCCTGGCGCTGGGCGAAGGCATGGAGATGAGCATCAAGCGCCTGGACGAGATGCTGGAACGCCACGGAGTGACCCCCATGCTTGCGCTGGCACAAGCCTTTGACCCGCTCTGCATGCGGGCCGTGGGCCATGAACACTGCGACGACCGAGCCGAGGGTGCAGTGCTCGCTGAGCTACGCCAAGGATTTATGCAGGGCGGGGAGATCCTGCGCGCCGCGGAGGTCGTCGTGAACAAGAGGAAACAAGCACATGAATGAAACCATTATCGGTATCGACTTAGGCACTACCAATTCCGAGGTCGCCGTGTTCCAGAACGGCCGGGCGCAGGTCCTGGAAGCCGAGCCGGCAAGCAAGCTGCTCCCGTCCATGGTGGGTTTGGCCGCGGACGGAGGGCTGCTGGTGGGGCGGGCCGCAGCCAATCAGTACGTGCTGTTCCCGGAACGGACGATTAAATCCATCAAACGGCGCATGGGCGGTGGTGATAAGGTGATGCTGGGAGAACAGGCCTATACGCCCCAAGAGATCTCGGCACTTATTCTTGAGCGCCTCAAGCGCATCGCCGCGGCCCATCTCGGGAAAGAGGCCCGCAGGGCCGTGATCACTGTGCCGGCCTACTTCTCCGACGCACAGCGGCAAGCCACTCGGGATGCGGGGGCGATCGCCGGTTTAGAGGTGGTGCGCATTATCAACGAGCCCACGGCCGCCGCCTTAGCCTATGAGGCCGAGCAGCAGGGCGAAAAGCACATCCTGGTCTATGACCTCGGGGGTGGAACGTTTGATGTCTCCGTGGTACGCATGGAAAAGGGTGTGGTCGAGGTGCTCGCAAGCCATGGCGATAACCACTTGGGCGGCGATGACTTTGACCAGAAAATCGTAGAGTACGTATTGGAATACCTCGGTGGGCAATGCGCCGTAGATGTCTTCGGTTCACGAGCCGCCATGGCCCGCATCACGCGCGCCGCAGAGATGGCGAAGATCACGCTCTCAGATCATCCGTACGCCCAGATCGGGGAGGAATACCTGCTCGAGCACGAAGGCCGTCCATTCCACCTCTCCCTGGAAATCGCACGTAGCGAGTACGAGGCGATGATCCAGGGGTATATCGACCAGACCTTAGAGGCCCTGCACATCGCCCTCGATGGCGCCGGTCTGACCGTCTCCCGCTTGGATGAGGTGCTGCTGGTCGGAGGCGCCACCCGCACCCCTTTGATTCAGCAACGCCTGGAGGAGGAGTTGCGCTTGCGACCGCGCAGCGAGGTGGATCCGGAGCTCTGTGTGGCCGCGGGCGCCGCTATCCAGGCGGCCCAGATCGCGGGGACTAAAGTCTCCAGCGTGCTGGTCGACGTCACCCCCTACACCTTTGGGACCAGCGCCATCAGCGAGCTTGACGGCGAGTGGTACCCGTACAAATTTGTCCCTTTGATCCGCAAGAACACCGCCATACCGGTCACCAAGAGCGAGGTGTTTTACACCAGCTATGACGGCCAGTCCGTGGTGGAGGTCATGGTCTACCAGGGTGAAGATCCCGATGCATTGAACAACACCGAGATCGGGAGGTTCCGGATCGAGGGCTTGAGCGCTGTGGCCGAGGCTAATCCCATCATCGCCACCTTTTCCCTGGATCTGGATGGGATCCTGCAAGTCACGGCCAAGGAGAAGAGGAGCGGTTTGCAAAAAGGGATCGCCATCGACAACGCCACCACTCGCTTCGAACGCGAGGAAATGGATCAGGCGCGGGAACGCATCGCGGCCTTGGTAGGCCCGGAGGTTCCCCAAGACGCGATAGCGCAAGAGGCCCAGGCTTTGATCAACAAAGCCCAGGGGATCCTGGACGGGGCAAACGAGGAAGATCGTGAGGACTTGATCGCCTTCATCGAGGAAACGCGAGACAGCTTGCAGGCCGAGGATATCGAAGCCCTGCGCAAGGCGATGGAGCAGCTTAACGATCTGGTATTCTACTTGGAGTCCTGAAATGGAGCGCTGCCCCAACTGCCAGGCCCGCTACAAGGGCGTCGCCCAATGCCAGCGCTGCGAAATGGATTTATCGTGGCTGCTGGAGATTGAAACGCGTGCTCAGGCTTTGGCCATGACCGCCATCGCACAGCTCGCCGGGGATGATCTCAAGGGCGCCGAACAGTCCCTCGCCGAGGCGGTTCATCTGTATAGGGCGCCCATGGAGCAACGCCTACTGGGATTGGTGAAGTTCCTGCAGGCGATGAAACTCAGGTAAAACGAGTCTGAGGACATGCAGCCGCGATCCCGACAAGCGAGGATCCTGCTCGTCAAGACCTCGTCGCTGGGCGATGTGGTGCATATGCTGCCGGCCGTGAGCGATGCCATGCGCTGCCGGCCAGCGCTCGGCGTGGATTGGGTGGTGGAAGAGGGATGCAGCGCGATCCCGAGCTGGCATCCGCATGTGCAAGAGGTGCTTCCGGTAGCCCTACGCCGTTGGCGCAGGAATTTGGGGCGGCGCTCGACCTGGCAGGAAATAAGGGATTTGAGAGCCCAATTCAGGAGGCCGGATTATGCTGCCGTGATCGACGCTCAGGGGCTTTATAAGAGCGCCCTTCTCGCCTCTTGGGCTCGAGGCCCACGCTGGGGTTACGACCAGAAGAGCGCCAGAGAACCCCTCGCCGCCTGGGTCTACCATCGTACCGTGCGGGTGTCCTGGGATCTACATGCGATTGAGAGGAATCGCCGACTGCTCGCGGCTGCTCTAAATTATCGGCATGAAGGGCTTCCCCTCGATTACGGCTTGACAGCCATGCGTGCCTGGCTTCCATGCCCCAGCGATTTGCCTCAGCCCTATGTAGTGGGACTGCATGGCACTTCGCGACCGCAAAAGGAATGGCCGCTGAGCCACTGGCTGCAGCTTGCACGCTGGCTCGATGCTCAAAGTGTCAGTTTGCTCCTGCCTTGGGGCAGTTGGGCGGAACGCAAACGGGCTGAGTATATCGCCGGTGCGGCCTCCGGCGTTCATGTGCTGCCAAGACTGGATCTCAACGCCCTGGCCGCGGTGTTGGTTCACGCTTTGGCGGTAATCGGTGTGGATACGGGGCTTATGCATGCAGCAGCCGCTTTAGGGTGCCCAGGGCTTGCTTTTTACTGCGCTACCGACCCGCATCGCACCGGCGTCAATAGCGTGGCACCGGGCGCCGCCATTCATAACCTAGTTGCCGCCGAGGCGCTGAGCTGGGAGGCCGTCGAGCCGCGCCTGCCGGCTCTGCTCGAGCGGGATAGCTGGCCGGCAGGTCGAATCAGTCACGCATGAAACGGCAAAAGATCTTGGTCGTTGCTTTAGGACGGATCGGTGACCTGGTCCTGGTCACGCCGATCTTCAGAGCCCTAAAGCAGCTTGATCCCATCCCCGAAGTGCATCTGCTTGCGGGGTGCAATAACTATCGGGTCGTGCAGGCC
>JBOHHR010000162.1:0-7108 GCA_050725475.1 Gammaproteobacteria bacterium
ATCACGCAACCACGGGCTGCTTATACGCAGCACCCGCCTCTTCCCATACGAACTTGGGCACCAAGTACCCCGGCAGCCGTGCGCTGAGATCGCGCTGCAGGCGCGCGGCGACTGCGCGATCCACGGCAAAATGGGCAGCACCTTGCACCGGGTCCAGAAAATGTAGGTAGTAGGGCAGCACGCGAGCTTCGAACAGGCGTTCGCTTAAGCGGGCCAGCGCCTCCGGAGAATCGTTTATCCCCCGGAGCAACACCGATTGGTTAAGCACTATCACGCCGGCGTTGGCAAGCTCGTGCATGGCCGCAATTACCGCGTCGTCGATCTCGTTCGCATGGTTCGCGTGCACAACCAGGACGGCGCTCAATCGAGTGGCCGTAAGCCAGGTGATCAGCGCGCGGTTAACCCGCTTTGGCACCACGATGGGAACTCGAGAATGCACCCGCAGCCGGCGCACGTGCGCGATGGCAGCGATGCGGTGGGCGAGATCCCCAAGCCGCGAATCGGGTAGAGAGAGCGGATCGCCGCCGCTTAGCAGCACTTCTTGGATCGAAGGATCGGCACGGATGTATTCCAATGCTTGCCGCCATCCATCCGCGGCGGGGTTCGACGCCGAGTACGGAAAGTGGCGGCGGAAGCAGTACCGGCAGTGCACCGCGCAGGCGCCGGTAGCCACCAGCAAGGCGCGCCCATGGTATTTGTGCAGCACCCCAGGCACGGTCACTGCCTGCAGATCGCCAACCGGATCGGGGCCATAACCGGGGATCTTGTATTGTTCCGCGTGCAGCGGTAATACTTGCTGCAGCAGCGGGTCTTTGGGGTTGCCCTTGCGCATGCGGGCAATAAACCCACGCGGGACCCGCAGCCGAAAAGCAGGGGCGGACAATACCGCCGCCGCCAGAGGGGTGTTACCTAGCTCGAGTAGCTCAAGCAACTCCTTGGGATCGGAAACTGCGTTGGCGAACTCGTCGCGCCAGTCACGGGACTCAAACATGGCTTGCGTTCGAGCTATCATATGTGCAGCTTTTCATACCGGGGATGAGAGGGCATGGCATCATACAGCACAAATCAATTCAAGGCAGGCCTCAAGGTCCTTTTGGATAATGATCCTTGCTCCATACTGGAAAACGAGTTCGTCAAACCGGGCAAGGGGCAGGCGTTCAACCGCGTCAAGCTGCGTAATTTAAAGACGGGTCGTGTCATTGAGCGCACCTACAAATCCGGAGAGAGCCTTGAAGGAGCCGACGTGGTGGATAAAGAGTTTCAATACCTTTACAGCGACGGCGAGCTTTGGCACTTCATGGACCCAGAAACCTACGAACAAGTCGCGGCCGGGAAAACCGCCATGGAGGATGTCGCTCCCTGGCTGAAAGGCCAGGAAACCTGTTTGCTGACCTTGTGGAACGGCCAGCCTTTAGCGGTTGCGCCGCCAAACTTTGTTATTCTCACCATTACCAGCACCGATCCGGGTGTGCGCGGAGACACGGCTTCGGGCGGCGCAAAACCCGCGACGTTGGAGACCGGCGCTGTGGTCAAAGTGCCGTTGTTCGTTGAAAACGGCGAAGTCATCAAGATCGATACCCGCACCGGGGAATACGTCTCACGCGTCAAGGAGTGATAAAGCCGGTCGCTGGTGCGCTCGATTGGCGCCCTTGCTGGACGCCCCGCATCGTGAGGCTACGGGCGGATCTAATGGCCCGCGTGCGCTGCTTTTTCTCACAGCGCGGGGTGTTGGAAGTCGACACGCCGCTGTTGACCGCGGCTCCCAGTGCCGATCCGAACCTAATGCCCATGCGCCTGAGATCTCTTGGCGCTGATCCTCACTCGGAGTATTACCTACAAACCTCGCCCGAGTTCCCGATGAAACGCTTGTTGGCCGCAGGCAGCGGTCCCATCTACCAGATCGCGCATTCCTTTCGGGACGATGAACGGGGGCGTTTGCACCAGCCGGAATTCTCTCTGCTCGAATGGTATCGCCCGGGATTCGACCATCATGCGCTGATGGATGAGGTGGTCGATTTTCTCCGGGTAACGCTGGGTGCAGATGGACATGAGCGCTTGTCAGTTGCGCAAGCTTTTGAACGATTTCTCGGCTTCGATCCGCACCAGGCGAGCCTGAGCGAGCTGGAAACGGTTGCACGCAAAAACGATCTTCGGCTCGCCCAGTCCGCTGATGAGGCCGTCTATCTGGACTTCTTGATGAGCCATTGCGTAGCGCCTCATCTCGGTACACCGCACCCGACTTTGCTGTACGATTATCCGATATCCCAATGCGCCTATGCCCGGATCCGCGAAGGCAATCCACCCGTCGCAGAGCGCTTCGAGGTGTTCGTCGCGGGAATGGAGCTAGGCAACGGGTATCACGAACTGACCGATCCGGTGGCGCAGCGGATGCGGTTTCTGGCCGAAAACGCCAAACGTCGCCGTGCCGGACTGCGGGAGATGCCTCTGGATGAGCGCCTGTTGGCGGCGCTGGAGTGCGGAATGCCGGAATGCGCAGGTATTGCGCTCGGCTTTGATCGCCTGGTGATGATAGCCGCCGCTGCCAAACGCTTGGAGGAGGTGATGGCGTTTCCCTTTGGTCGCAGTGCTGACGATTTATCCAACGCTGGGGTTAATTAACTGCACTTCGTTTGTTCCGTGCAATTTTCGAAATCGCAAAGGAAAAAGTTGGTTGTTGCTTTGTTCCATGAGTTAATCACTTGAGGTGATTGAGCCCTGTCCGTCCTTATTAGGACAGGCACTTTGGAATTAATCGAAGTGCCTTTAAGCGATTGCGCCGCGGTGTTGGGCTTTTCTCAGCGACAAGCGTTCGATGACTGAGTTCAAGAACTTCTTGTAGAACCGAAGTTGGCAATTTAAGGACGTGCAGGCGATCATCGGAGCATGAACTTTCATGATGGTGACATCGCGGCCGGCGATCATGGTTAGCGAGCGCTCTTGTTTGGGTGCCTGGCCCGCTTCGCCAAAGCAATCGCTGGGTCTAAGAACATCCACGGGAGCGGTTCCCTTGGTCACGATGACGGATCCAGAAACGATGACGTAAAAGGACTTATCGACCCCATCCTCCAGCACTATGGGTTGGGCCGGGGGGACACATTGCCAGGCGCATGCGCTGATAAGCTCCCACAACTCCGCATCCGGGAATTCCTGAAAAAATTCCAATGAACGTATCGTGTCGAATTTTAGCTGGTTACTAACCCGATCCCGATCTGCATTCATGAAGTCGAATACGAGGTGGAGATCACCCGCAAGGTCTCGAGCGGACTGGTAGCGATGGGTGGGGCTTTTGGCGAGTACGCGCTCCACTACCATTTCCAGCACTTGAGGAATATCGGCCCGGTAGTGTCGTAGGGGCGCGGGCGAAGAATTGAGGATCTTATGCTGGATGGCGGGGAGGTTTTGGGCCGCAAACGGGTGTTTACCCGCGACCATCTCGTAGAGCACGATACCAAGCGAAAACAGATCGCTCTGCGGGCCGACGGATGATTTTTCGATTTGCTCCGGCGACATGTAAAGCGGCGATCCGGCATCGGCGAGGTTCTGCCCTGAATTCTGAGAAAACGCGATCCCGAAATCGCTTAGCTTTGCCTCCCCCTCCTCGGTGAGCAACATGTTTCTGGGCTTTATGTCACGGTGTACCACTCCCTTGCTGTGGGCGTACTCTAACGCCAAGGCACATTGCACCAAGATAGAGACGGCATCGTATAGGGGCAGCAAACGTTCGACGCGACAAAAATCCTGTGCCGTCCGAGATCCCGGTACGTATTCCATCACGATGTAATGTGGATCACCGTCCATGCAAGCGCCGTGGATCGCTACAATGTTCGGATGGTCCAATAACGCACCTAACCTTGCCTCATTGGCAAACAGAGCGCGAGTCAGATCGCCGTCAGGCCCTGCAAGCTGCTCGCCGCTGACGATCTTGAGGGCAACCTCCCGGCCGGCATCAGGGTCTTGGGCCAGGTATACGCTTCCCATATTGCCGCGCCCCAGCATCCTTAAAAGGCGGTATTTCCCCACTGTGTCTCGTTCCGTGATTGATCCGGCCATAACCTGCTTTTCCTCAAAACGAGTCAAAATGTTGTCGGGTCTTAAGCATATGCTCCAGAACAACCCGATAATTGGCATGATTGGTGTTGAACCCAGCAAAAGAGGCAAGATAAATACCAGGATGGGAGGAGGTGGGTTTGGGCGGCGCTAAGGATAAAGCGCGATCCGAAATCAGACGACAACTACTCGTCCAGATAGCCGCGACTCGAAGAGCGTGGCGCCGCCGAGGAATAAGCTTGATTCAAAGGCGATATGAGTTCCTGCAATCAAGGCTTGCTCGGTGCGAACGTCTATACTCAGAGGTAACCATTCGCGAAAACCTGCTTCCCAAAGCTGGGCTTTGGAAGCCATCAGGTGAGATCTACAAAGTCTTGGGGAACTGAGATCTATTATCGGTAAAGGAAGACTAAACTTGAGCAATATCAAGAGAGGTTCCGAAATAGTTTTTAGATTTGACGCCAAGCAAAGGCGTCATTTAGGAGGTCGCCTTTAAGTTAGCCCCATGGAGTTAGGTCATGCCTGAATCCAAAAGCACTCTGAAACGACCAAAAAACCCAATGCCGACATTCGTGCTCAACGCACTGAATGAGCGTGGTCTCATGAATGCATATTGTGAGCGCCCACCATATCAGCAGAATAACTACCTTGGTTGGATCGCCCGAGCAAAGCTGGAGGCAACAAAGCTGAAGCGCCTTAACCAGATGCTGGAAGAATTGCAGGGTGGGAAGCTCTACATGAATATGGCTTGGCATCCTCGCGCGCCACGGGGCTAACAAGTCGTTCAAGGCCGACACGCTCCGCGTGCGGCCTTAACTCCAACACTAGCCATCGGAGACCAGGTATGCGTGCCCACTACCTGCAGCACGTGCCGTTCGAAGGTCTGGGAAGCATTGAGCGGTGGCTCAGCGCTGCTGCCTACGGTGTGACGAGTACGCGGTTCTTCGAATCGACGAGCCTGCCAGAGCTAAAGGACATTGATTTACTCATTGTCATGGGTGGCCCCATGAGCGTCAACGACGAGGCTGTCTTGCCGTGGCTCGTTCAAGAGAAGGAATTTATCCGGGGCGCCATCCGGGCTAGGAAGGCAGTCCTTGGTGTCTGTCTTGGCGCTCAACTGATTGCAAGCGCGATGGGCGCTCGCGTATTTCCGAATCAACACAATGAGATTGGTTGGTTTCCCGTGCATGGAGAGCAGTCGCCAGACAGTTCGCTTTTCCGCTTCCCATCTTCAGTCGAGGTCTTTCATTGGCACGGAGAGACCTTCGATCTACCCTCCGGAGCAGTTCGCTTGGCGAGAAGCGATCGTTGTGAGAATCAAGCGTTCCAGCTTGGCCGGTCTGTCATTGACTTACAATTCCACCTGGAGACCACCGCCGAAACGGCGCGCGAAATCGTCGCGCACTGCCGAGCAGAATTGCTGCCGGCACGGTATGTCCAGCCCGAAACAACAATTCTTGCGGCTGCGCCAAAGCAGTATACGAAGATCAACTCCCTCATGTCGGAGGTACTATCTTTTCTGCAAGGTAGTTATGGCTAACAAATCGCTGGAGAGCCGACCGCATGACACGCGGCGGCTCAGTCGTTGGGCTTCAAAAATACGTTGCGCAATCAAGCTCATTGAACCTTTCTCTTTTGGAGCGCTGAGTAATGACTGACGAGAACAATCAACGGGTGATTGCTCGCCAAGATGTGCAGCCATCAGACATCATTGCGGGTCTAGGTTTAGCGGATCGTGCGCTGTTGGCTGCCTGCCTGGCGCTGTTCGAGGATAGCACGCTGTCGAAGCGGCTTGGACAGCTCTATTCGCAGTCCAGCGATTGGGCGCGCAAGCATCTCGGAAGGCTGGATGTGGACGCCTTGCAGAAGTGGATGGGCGATGCCAACGTGCAACAGGAGACCGCAAGCGTGCAAACGCAGATGACGTTCTGGCGGGACGGCATGCTTGCCGATCACGACCAGCATCGGGGGCGATTGGCTGGCTCAGGGGCGTCGTCGAGTCATTTCTAGCCGAAGCCAAAGCTGGCTGGAAAGATCGCGAGTGATGTCGGGCGCCGAAGGCCCAACAAGGCGCTGCGCCTGCCGCTATTCCGCTGCGCTGCATACGAACCGGCGCACGTCCACGTCCGGAGGGAACGCATGGTCTCTAAGTTAAGCTCTGGATTGAGCCCCTTGCTTTGGCTCAAAATCAGCGCACGAGACCTTAACCAACTTCGAACTGTCGCTCAGGCAAACTTGGAGAAGATTCAGGAGACATGGCGTGAGCATCGCGGTTAACACAGATCCTCGGGTCAAAGAAGTTTCGCTAATATGTAAACGTAAAAACACGCGGTCGCAGAGAGGCACCAGCTTAAAGGCCCTTAATCTTGCGCTGTGGCGACGCTCTTTGGTTTCTCCACCTGCCCGAGCAGGCGTTGCGCTTGAATCCGATGGCGTTTGCTTTTAGCGGCTTGTTTTAAGGCCAAGGCAGCACGGGCGTCGTTCCCTTGGTGATAGCAAGCGAAACCGAGCAAGAGATTGGCGTAAGCCGGATCGTTCAAGCCGCCGCGGGAGAGGGCCCGCTCCAAGCTGCGGGCCGCTTCGGTCCAATGCTCCATGCCGAGGTGCATGTGTGCGATTTCGAGATGGATCGTGCCTTTGCCGCTGTGGACCGCCGCCTGCTCAAGCGCAGTGACCGCGCGCTTCGGCTCGCGCGCCATGGCCCAACTGTTTCCCAGGAGCTCGAGATGGGCGGTGGTCTTACGGATCCGGCCGCTCGCCATCTCGCGTTCCAACAGACGCGCAGCGGTAAAGGGGATGTTTGCGCGCAGATTGAGTTGGGCCAGGCGGATCAGATCGGCCTCATTCAACTGCACCAAGCGATGGGCTTGCTTGAGTGTGGCCAGTGCTTCGGACTCGTGCTTGAGCTGAAGCTGGACGTCTGTGAGGTAGTGCCAGTAGTCCTTGTTGCGCGGGTGCTTTACCAGCAGCTTTTTTAATACCGGGATGGCCTCTGCGTAGCGCTGGCTCTCGAAATAGAGCGCGAGCAGAAACTGGTTCCATTCCTCCCTAGGTTTGCCCG
>JBOHHR010000163.1:0-10709 GCA_050725475.1 Gammaproteobacteria bacterium
CGCCACGGGGTAGTTTTTGGTGGCCAGATAGGCGCCGAGGGCATAGGTCAATAACGCCGCCACCTCGGTGGTCTGACCGGTCGTTGCGGTTCCTTCCTTGTATTTGGTGAGGTTGGCGAGCACCGCCGTGCTGGTGACCCCGATAAAACCGGCGACCACGATGAGATCGCTCCACACGCTGGCCAATAAACCGCACATCACGCCGAGCAGGGCGATCAAAGGAAAGGTGCGGATCCCTCCAACAGTCGAGCCGGCGCGCTCGCGCTGCAGTCCGATGAGCAGCCCTAACCCCAGCGCGAGGCTTAACGCACCGAGCACCGCACTATCCATAAAGCCGCTCCACATCGATTCGCCGGGCCGCACGCACTGCGAATGATCCGATTCCTTCTGTTTCTCGCTGTGGTCGAGGCGCGGCGTGCAAAGCCGCCCGATCTGAGCAAGCCATGTTTTCGTTTTGCCTCACCAGGACCGCCGTCACTCTTCCGGTAGCCGTCCAAACACTTTCCGTAGCTCTATTTTGGCTTCATTCAGGATCGCCTTCCTTTCCTTCGATAGATTCGAGCCCGCGCGATTGATATAGAGATTGAGCATGGACATCGCGGATTGAAACGGCCCCGCTTTTTTTTGATCGCTCGCCTCCGCGGACCTTTTCAAGGATGCGGCGATCCTCTTGGGGTCATCCCAAGTAAAGACATCCTGCTCCAGCACAAGGGCATGGCTTTCTTCGGTCACCTTTCTCGACCAACGTTGCGGCTTTTCACCCTGACGCCCCATCGTTCTCTATAGAATACCGCGTATGCGATTCGAGTTAACCCGAGCAAGGCACGGCGCTTGTGTTCGCAACGTCTGTATAGAGCACCAAGATAAAAAGCGTCATATAGCCAGCTCACCAAAAGCTGTACAACAATACTGTAATGAGGTGAGCAAGGACGATGCCATCGTGTCAGGGCCTTGATGACACCCGCGCGTATTCGGTCTCGGTGGCAACCTGATCGGCCAGTTCTGGCCGATCAGTCCGCGAGGCTTGACCTCATCAAGGCGAGTGAGGAATCATGTTCGGGCGGCCCTATTTCTGATATTGTCGCAGGCGCCGAGGAACTGGCCGGATCGGTCGAAGGGGTGCAATCAGTGCAGAACGACATCCGCCTGTAGGAATAGCGGTATTGTTATGAACCAAAACCCGGCTGCCCTTACCTCCATCATCGCGGTTCCGATCGATCCTGGCGGGGCAGCCTTGCTTACTACCTCGTGGTTGTAGGTGCAATCGCGGCAGGAGGAGAGAGATGGGAAAGAATATCGAACCGGCTCTGGCCCTGATCGTGGGGATCTTGATCCTCATCCAACCCACCCTGTTGGGGATCATCGTGGCCATTTATTTGATCGTCATCGGTCTTCTTGGCTTGGCGAGGAATTTGAGGCGTTGATCTTCTCCGCAGAAACAACCTCTCGCTGATGAGCATTGCCTGAGACATGAGCCCAGTAGCTCAGAAGGATCGTAATCTATCCGATCCAAGTTGACTGACTCGCCTTCTCGGGTTGAATTCGCCGACAAATCCCGCGAAGAAAATACCGGCATGAATGCCAAAAGGATCGCTGCGGTTGGCGATCGCGGAGCGCTGCGCTTACATTGGCCGGCGCTCGGCGGGCTCGCCCTTATCGTCCTGTGTCTGCCCGCCCTGACGCGAGCGGCTGAAGTCAGGATCCCGCTTACGATCCGCTTCGATCTGCTGACGCAGCAGATCTCCGAGCAGCTTTACACGCAAGCGGGACATATCGCGCGCATCTGGCGGGAGAGCGACTGCCGTTACCTCGAGCTCGATCACCCCCAATTTAGCCGAAAGGCAGGCCGCCTGCGCTTCACCAGCCACGGCAAGGGCAGTTTTGGGGCGGAAGTATTGCAAACCTGTCTGAGCCCTGTTGACTGGACCGGCTTTATCGAGGTGCTGGCCGAACCTTACCTGACCGCGGACTGGCAGCTGCGCCTGCGCATCGTAGACTCCGGTCTCTATGACGAGGCGTGGAAACCGGGGCTTATGACCGGACTACTCTGGGAGGTCACCGAACGTCTATTCCTCCCCCGCCTGGATACCCTGAGCGTCGACCTCGCTCCGCCCGTGGACGAGATACGCTCGCTCGTACGCGCTTCTGTCCCCGCCACGGATGCCCTGGGCATCGAACGGATATTGCAGAATGCCCGTGCTGGGGACGTGGCGGTCCGAAATGGCGGGGTCGTGGTGGCGCTAACACTCGATGTACCCGACGTCCTTCTCCAGGCGACACCGTTGAGCACGCAACCCGAGCCTCCCTTAAGCGCCGAAGAGATCGAGGCCCACCAGCAGGCCCTGGAGCGCTGGGATGCCTTTCTGGTGTTCGTGATCAAGGAGCTCGGTGGGAACATGGTGGACCCTCAGATCCGAGAGCAGCTCTTCGACCTGCTCCTCTTTAGCCGTTACCAATTCCTGAAAATTCTCAGCGGGGAGGCGGCGCCGCGAGGCGACCCGGTGCGCGCGCTCTTCCTAGAGGCCTGGAAGCGCCTGAGTGGGATCGTGGCGGAGGGAGCGCGGCGTGGATTGCTGGACCATAAGCTGCTGCGTTATGTCACCTTCATAGATGCTGGAGAGGCGCTGTTGGCATTGGATCAGGCCGCTCCCGGTCTCGGCATCGCGATCTCGGCCGACGGTCTGCGGCGCCTGGCCCGCCTGTTGCGGCCGGAGGCCATCGAAGACCCGTTGCGCTACGAGCCCGCCATCGATCCGGCCCTGCGCACCCTGTTTGGCTTCCCTCCTGAAATCCCCATTGACCCGGCACCCGAATTAGAGCCGCAGGCGTATTTCCAGTGGTTGCCAGAGGCTCACGCGGCACCCATGGGAAGCGACGAATTTGCAGCCCTGCGGAAGCGACTGGATCGCTGGGTTCCGGAGATCGAGGAATTGCCGAAATACAGGGAGATCCTAGGGCAACTGCTGGCAAGACTCGCCAATGCAGGCTTAGAGAAGGTCTCGCTGGAGCTATCCTATGCGCCTATCTTCCGTCATCTCATGCCTGCCACGGCCTTGCAGGAGAGTTGCTGGCGTCACTTTCAACGCAAGGGAAAACAGATCACCTACCTTGCCTCTGCGGCGGGAAGCATCGGCCTCATGCAGATCAATCCCCGGGTCTGGCGCGGCTTCTACGACGTGGAGCAGCTCAAGTGGAACGTAGTATACAATGGTCGGGCGGGAGCCGAGATCCTCGTGCATTACTTGAAAAATTACGGCCTTGCGGAAGGCGGCCAGACCGGTAAGCTGGAGAACGTGGCCCGCGCCACTTACGCCGTCTACAACGCAGGTCCTGGCGCGGTCACGCGCTATCGCGACCGGAGCAGCACCCCGCGCGAACGGCGCGTCGATAAGCGGTTTCGTAAGCTCTACCACGGATTTGCGCACGGCGGAGAGGTTGATCTGGTCAAATGTACTGTTCATCCGGCCTCTTAGGTCGGGCGCGATTTCGCTCTCCACCGGCCCTGATCCCCGCGTCTTCCCAACATGCATGAGGCGGCTAGCTAGCGGCTTAGTTCCAACTCATGTCTGTAAACCTTACATCCAATCGGTAATTATTACCGGTTGCCCACCGTACCGAACCCCCGAGGACGCTGATAAGCCTTTCAATCTTATATGGATTATCTTAACGACGAACTCAGCACGAGCGGTGGTATGGTAAGTGCCTGATTTGCTCGAAAGTGACTATTACAGGTATCTCGCTATGGAGACAAAGAGTTCAAACCAACGGCTCGACTGGATCTGGGCGGGCGGAATCGTACTCATGGCGGTGTTGCTAGTGGGCTGCGCTTCCATGCCACCGCCGAACGATGCGTTGTCGACAGCAGAGGTAGCGGTCAATCGGGCGACCGAGGCACAGGCCGCGAGCTACGCGCCGCACGCGCTAAAGCCGGCCTTGGAAAAATTAGAGCTGGCTAAGCGAAGTCTCGCTGCAGAGCACTATGAAGAGGCCCGGCGGTTCGCGGAACAGGCACGGGTGGACGCGCGCCTTGCGGAAGCCCTGGCTCTATCCCAAGCCGCGCGCCAAGGGGTGGAGGAGGTCCAAGAGACCACCGATACGCTGGAACGCGAGATCGAGCAACCAACCGAGCAACCCGTTTATTAAGCTTAGCAAAACATGCCTTGGGAAGAGAGACTATGGTAATCAACAAACGAAATCGACATTCGCTGGCCGCGGTGTCCCTGGCCTTGGCCACGGCGGCCTGTGCCGGTCCAAATCAGGCCTTGAAGGAGGCCCAGGAAGCCTACGACCAGGCACGCATCGATCCTCAGGTCGCGAGCCTCGCGCCGGAGGTCATGTACGAGGCCGAGCAGAGCCTGCGTCGGGCTGAAGAGAGCGAGAACCAGGACGAGGTCGAGCATCTCGCCTACATGGCGAAGCAACAGGTCGCGATCGCGCACGCCGAAACGCAGAGCAGAGCGGCAGAGGCAGAGGTACAGCAGTCACTGGAACGGCAGGATGAAATCGTCACCCAGGCTTTGGCGGACGAGGCCACAACGGCACAATTGCAAGCGCAGCAGCTCGAAGAAGAGACCCGGGCGCTGGAGCAGGAGCTCGCTGCGCTCAAGGCCGAGAAGACCGAGCGTGGTTATGTGCTTACCCTGGGTGATGTGTTGTTCGAAGTGGACCGGAGCAGCTTGAAGCCCGGGGCACAACGCAATCTGTATCAGCTCATTACCTTCCTGAAAGAGCACCCGGAACAAAAAATATCGATCGAGGGACATACCGATAGCAGGGCGAGCGATTCCTACAATCTCAAACTATCTGAGCGCCGCGCTCGTGCCGTCGCAGCCTTTCTGGTGCAGAACGGCATCGGTCCAGAGCGGATCATGACCCAAGGCTATGGCGAGGCCTATCCGAAGGCGTCCAATGATACGGTGGCCGGGCGCCAGGAAAATCGGCGCGTGGAGATCGTGTTCGCGGAGAAAGACAAACCGCCGGCCTGATGCCTTTTATTGGTGGCTCTAAGCTTCTGCCGATTACCGATCTCGGGCGCTTTTCGCACATCTCAGGCCTTCGGCCTCAGCGGCTTATCCGATGCGGGCGAGATCGCGGCGCCGCTTCGCCCGTTCGGGGATCGGGGGTTGGTAGGCGAGCTCCAGGATCTTGCCGAGCTCCGCACCCAGCCCCTCCACCGCCGCCTGTTGTTTCGGGTTCACCAGGGTGCCGTCCGGATTGAAACGACTCATGGGCCTCCCTCGACTCGCCTTGCTTCTCCCCGCGGCCGCGTGAGGATCTCGCCATAGCGGCGCCTCAGGCAGAAGCTTTAAGGACATCGATGTTGGCGAAAAGCCATACTTTGGAAGCGGTGGCCGCTCGCGGGTCGGCCCCACGAACCGAACGAATTGCTACATCGCGCGCAAAGCGGCCTCCGTCATCGGCGGCCGCCCACCTACTATCTTGGCGTGCTCTGCGCTTCCGAGGGCTGCAATGACTTCTTGGAGCGAGGCTCCGTGCTCGGTTCGAGGACCGCATATTCCTCCCTGCTCACCCAGCTGGTCGAGTTCGGCGAACTGGTCCGCTAAGAATAGGCCGGGCACCCGCTCAGCTGTGCACGTGACTGGAAAGGACACTGGAAGCGATGCCTGAAGAGCACGACATCGCGACGAGTCATGGGGCCGTGTCGGGGCTACTCGCCGGCGGCGGCACGGCGCTCTCGGGCTCGTTTTGCTTTTCGCAGCCGCCCATCAACAGTATGGCGAGTGCCAGGGTCGGGATCAGTAGTCGGTTCATCTTTATCTCCTTCTCGATATCATCAAAGTGGTTCGGGATCATAGGATACCACGCCCGAGGGCAGAAGCGGTACTCAGGCGGGGCGTTAAGGCATGCACCGGGTCCGCTCGCGCCATTCCATTTTCCCTTACCCTAACCACGCTTTGCAACGGAATCGGCCTCGATCTTTACGATGGCCAGGCCTTGTTCTTCCATCCCAAGCTCGATGGCCGCCGCCCGGGAAAGATCAATCACCCGTCCCCCCACATAAGGCCCGCGGTCATTGATCTTGACGTCGACCGCCTTGCCGTTGTTGATATGGGTGACTTCGACCTCCGTCCCCAAGGGCAAGGTGCGATGGGCCGCCGTGAGCTTGTTCTGGTCATAGATCTCGCCGTTCGCGGTCCTGTTGCCGTGGAACCCCGGCCCGTACCAAGAGGCCGTGCCTACTTGCTCGAAGGCCGGGTCCTGTTGCGCCTTGGTGAAGGTACCTGGCGGTTTAGCGCTGCGACCGATGACGTGTTCAACGCTGAGCGTTACCAGCGTGGACACCAAGGCCAATGCGTAATGGAGTGTTTTCAATACAGTTACCTCCTGTTGTGTTGCATGCTTATGAGTTAGGGATCGACGATCCACGTCTCACCGAGAGTTCGGCAACGCCCGTGCCATGCCCCCGTCTATTACATAACTGTCTGTTTCTTATAAGTAGTTCTGCTCAGTGACGGCGCCGTAAAAAAACCAACCAGCGGTAAGAATTACCTGAGCCTAAGCAAAACCTACCGCCCCGTCTGAGCCGGCACATTCTCCCGCGGGCGAAAAGGCGGCCTTTGGTATACTGCCCGCCATGGCACAGCTAACGGAACAAAGGCTTGCGCTTGGCTTGGGACTTGTGCTCGTGCTCCTTGTGGTAAATGCCGTCGTTTCCTACCGGGCGGCACGCAGCTTGATCGACAGTGGCGCTTGGGTGGCGCATACCCACCAGGTACTCACAGAGCTTGAGGCCACGCGCTCCACGATGGCGGATGCAGAGAGCGGGCAGCGCGGTTTTCTCATCACCGGTGAGGCGGGATATCTCAAACCCTATGAGAGAGCCATCGCGCGCATCGAGGAGAACGTCGCGCGCTTAAAACAACTGGCAGCCAATCACGCTGAGCAGCAGCGCCGGGCCGCATTTCTCGAGAAGCACATAGCCGCCCAACTCGATATCTTGAATGCCGGCCTCGCCCAGCGCCGGGAGCATGGATTCGAAGCCGCGCGGAAGTGGACACTGACCGGCGGGGCCGAGGAGTCCATGGAGAGGATCCGGACCCTCATCGAGGAGATGAAGGGCCAAGAGGTAACACTCTTGAGCCGCCGCGTACAAGAATCGCGGCGTAGCGGACGTGAGGCGCTCGTCGCGCTTGCCATCGGGGCCTTGCTATCCGTGGCCCTGGTTTGGCTCGCCTACTACCTTTTCCGGCGCGATCTGCGCGAGCGCGAGCGCGCCGCCGGCGCCTTACGCGCCGCGCACGACGAGCTCGAGGGACGCGTGGAGGAGCGCACGAAGGAACTCGCCCAAGAAGTAGCCTTGCACAGACAGGCCGAGGAGAATCTCCGGGCGCTCAGCGTAGAGCTCGAGCGCAGCAACCGCGAGCTCCAAGACTTCGCTTTCATCGCCTCGCACGATCTGCAAGAACCGTTGCGCAAGATCCTGGCATTCGGCGACCGGCTCAAGGCCCGATACGGGGAGGCGCTGGAGGCTCAGGGGCGCGACTATCTCGAGCGCATGCAGAATGCTGCCCGGCGTATGCACGACTTCATCAACGATCTGCTCACCCTCTCTCGGGTGACGACCAAGGCGCGACCCTTTGTCCCAGTGGCGCTCGAGGAGGTGGCCCGGGAGGTGGTCAGCGATCTCGAAGCGCGCATCGAGGAGACCGGCGGGCGTGTAACGATGGATACCCTGCCCACGATCGAGGCGGATCCCGTGCAGATGCGGCAATTGCTGCAAAACCTGATCGACAATGCGCTTAAGTTTCATCGCCCCGAAGAGCCGCCTCTCGTCCAGGTCCGCGGCATGCTCATCGAGCGCGACACGGCGGCCGGTGGAGAGACCGCTGACAACCGGTTTTGCGAGATTGCGGTCACAGACAACGGCATCGGCATTGACGAGCACTACCTGGATAAGGTATTTACCCCATTTCAGCGCCTGCACGGCCGCGGCGAATACGAAGGGACCGGCATGGGGCTTGCCGTCTGCCGCAAGATCGTGGAGCGACATGGGGGGTGCATTAGGGCCACGAGCACCCCCAACGAGGGGGCGACCTTTTGGGTCACGCTGCCGCTCGCGCATTCTGAACAACGAGAAAAAGAAGGAGCCGAGATGTCATGAACCCAGCCGCACAACCGATCGTGATCCTGATGGCGGACGATGACGCAGACGACCGCCTCCTCACCCAGGACGCGATGCAGGACGCCCGCGTTCTCAATGAGCTGCGCTTTGTCGAAGACGGCGAGGAGCTCATGGACTATCTCTTTCGGCGCGGCCGCTACGCCGAGCCCTCGAGGGCGCCGCGCCCGGGGCTGATCCTCTTGGATCTCAACATGCCGAAGAAAGACGGGCGCGAGGCGCTGAAAGAGATCAAGGCAGATGCGGATCTCCGGCGTATCCCGGTGGTAGTCCTAACCACTTCGAAGGCCGAGGAGGATATCTATCGCAGCTATGACCTCGGCGCGAGCTCGTTCATCACCAAGCCCGTGACCTTCGAGGGTCTGGTAGAGCTGATGAAGGTGATGGGCCAGTACTGGATCGAGTTTGTGGAGCTGCCCTCCTAGCCGCGGAAGACCCCAACATGGACCCTGCTATTAAGGTGCTGCTGGTCGAAGACGACGAGGACGACTACGTACTCATACGTGATCTGCTGGCGGAGATCGGCGAGACGGAATATGCCTTGGACTGGGCGGCGAGCTATGACGAAGGGCTCCGGAGGATCGCGAGTCAGCACTACGACGTCTGGCTGCTCGATTATCGTCTAGGCGCGCGGACCGGGCTCGACCTCTTGCGCGAGGCGGCGCAGCAGGACTATGCGGTTCCGGTGCTCCTCCTCACCGGGCAGGGAGACCGCGAAGTCGAGATCGAGGCTGCGCAGTTGGGGGCCTCTGATTATCTGTCCAAGCAAGAGCTCAAGCTCTGCCCGACGCTGGTGGAGCGCGCGATCCGCTATACGATCGCGATCAAGCGGCAGGAGCAAGAGCGCTTGCAGTTCCTGCTGGCGCACGAGGCACAGGCTAAGGCTGAGGCCGCCAACCGCGCCAAGGACGAGGTACTCGGTATGGTCTCGCATGAGCTGCGCGCGCCGCTCAACACGATCCGTGTCTGGGTCGGGGTGCTGCAGCAAGGCCCTAGCGTTGTTGATCCCGCTTTGGCGGCCAAGGCCATGATGGGGATCGAGCGCGGCGTGAAGCAGCAGACGCGGATCCTCGAAGACCTCTTGGATATCACCCGCATCGGGCAGGGTACGCTGCGGATCGAAAAGCGTCTGGTTGAGTTCGCGGCCGTGATCGAGGGAGCGGTTAGTACCATGCGCCCGGCGGCCGAGGCGAAATCCATTACCCTGGAAGTTACGCGCGACCCTGCGCTCGACCGGCTACCCGGGGACCCGGACCGCCTAGAGCAGATCGTGGTCAATCTGCTCTCGAATAGCATCCAGTTCACTCCCAAGGGAGGCCGTATCAAAATCGGGCTTGAGCGCGTTGCGGAACGTGCTGGGCCGCAGGCCCAGATCACGGTCGCCGATACCGGCCAAGGGATCAGTTCGGAATTATTACCTTTCGTGTTTGACCGCTATTGCCAGGCCAAGGGCCCACTCAGAAACAAGCAAGGCGGGCTCGGGATCGGACTCGCGATCGTGCGCAGCCTGGTCGAATTGCACGGCGGGAGCGTGCATGCCGAAAGCCCGGGCGAGGGCTTAGGCGCTACCTTCACGGTCAGGCTTCCGCTTGCCGGGATGGCAGCCGATCACCCCAGCGAGCCATGAAGGTAGAGGGACGCGTGACACGCTCGGCCCCCACCGCCAATGTCTGCGCACAAGCGGTGAACCATCACTGGTTAAGCCAGTAGACCTGGATACCTGAAAGCGGTGCTTGCCGTCGAGCTGCGCCTATTTCACTAGCGCCGCCGCCGTTGTCAAATCAAAAGGCACCAAGCCAGGCTATCGATATTCGGATCCCTGGCCGCAGCCTCGCTGCCGTACGCCGGGCGGCCTTGGCGCTGAAGGGCGGCGGTGTCGGCTACTAACCCGCGCGATGATTTCGTGCACATGGACGTGGGGCCGGTGCGTCAGTGGTAGTGATCCACTCTCGAGCCTGTGTTCAGAATTCTTTAGCCCATTGGAACAGAAGGCTGTGACCGCCGAATCCCGGATCCCCATCCTCATCCCGCAAGATCCCGAAGTTGTAGACGTAACTCAGCTCGACGGCGGACCTCCAGGGGGCACCGCTGATAAGCCCTGCGCCTAGGGAAGGCAAGGAATCCATCTGATTACCAACCCGGCCGTTCTCTTGGAAGCGGGGGCGGTCGATCCAGGCCCAGTTGGCGCGTACGTAAGGATAGAAGAAAAACAGGGCCTCATAGCGGTAGCGGAGCTCGGCAATGCTATAGCTGCGGGAGAAGAATTCATCGAACACCGCCCCCGGAAGATCCGGGCGCGACACGGCTTCCCACTCCCCGGCAGTCGGTTTGCTGGATAAACGGAAGGCGGAGAAGCGATCCAGATCCTGGCCGATCCCAGCATGTAGGCTCGCCGTCATACGGTGGCGTTCGCTGTCGAGGAAAGGGACACCACCCGCGGCCATGGCGTAGAAGCTGGCGGCGAAGTAGTCCCGCTCTGCCTCGGCATCGGCGACACCAAACACCGGCTCTCCCCAGTCTCGCCAGTTAGCGCGGTGGCCGTAGATGAGGTCTGTGCCGGCCGTGTAGC
>JBOHHR010000164.1:0-11686 GCA_050725475.1 Gammaproteobacteria bacterium
GTTCAGGACGATTTCCCGGACGTCGTGTAACGGATGCTCGTTATACGTCATTCGGGACCGATTGTCCAGCTTCGCCTATAGCTCTTTAACTCATCTGAATTTTCTGCCTAGGACGCATTCACCCTGGGGTGCGCCGGCTTGCGGCTATACGTGGTGCATGATAGGGTTATGGAGGATGCCGTTGTGCTGTGCAGGGCGTGCGGTCCTCATGGAGGGTCGACCGGTGGCCGTTTTCCGGGACTAGTGGTCACGAATCCGCGAAGGGGTTGAAGCAGATTCCCTAAGTCCGACAGGCTCCTAGGACGTTTTTGCCGGGGCGTAAATCGCAGAGCCGCGGGAAACGGCTTTCCGTCACCTTGCATCGAACAATAATGAGCGAAGACACTCCGGATCAAATCGCCCAGCGCCGGGCAAAGCTCACGCAGCTTCGACAAAGCACTAACGCCTACCCCAACGATTTTCGCCGCGACGTCCTAGCACTAGAGCTGCATCAGCGATTTGCGGGTGAAGATGGTTCAGTTTTGGAACACGCCGGGCACCGGTATAAGGTAGCAGGCCGCCTAATGAGTCGCCGCATCATGGGCAAAGCTTCGTTTGCCCATCTGCAAGACATGTCGGGTCAGATCCAGCTCTACCTGCGCCGGGACCAGTTGCCCGAAGGGTGTTATGAAGCGTTCAAGCAATGGGACATAGGGGACATACTGGGGGCAAGAGGATCTCTATTCAAAACCCGAACAGGGGAACTCTCGCTTTTGGTGGAAGACGCACGCTTGCTGACCAAAGCCTTGCGGCCGTTACCGGAGAAATTTCACGGCTTGGCGGACCAAGAGATCAAATACCGCCAGCGTTATTTGGACCTAATCATGAATGAGTCGACGCGAAAGACTTTTCAGATCCGTAGCGCGGTCATCGATTTTATTCGAAACTACCTCAAGAGCCGCGGATTCGTCGAGGTCGAAACACCCATGATGCAAGCGATCCCCGGGGGTGCGCTGGCACGTCCATTTAAGACCTACCATAACAGCTTGGAGATGGATCTGTATCTACGGATCGCACCCGAGCTTTATCTCAAGCGGTTGCTGGTCGGGGGATTCGAGCAGGTGTTCGAGATCAATCGCAACTTCCGCAACGAAGGTTTATCCACCAAGCATAACCCGGAGTTTACGATGTTGGAGTTCTACCAGGCCTACGCGGATCATGCCACGGCCATGGACCGGACCGAGGACATGTTGCGCTCTCTGGCTAAGTTCCTGTCCGAACACGGGCGAGCGCTGATTTCGTTCCAAGGCGCGGAGTATGACTTGTCGGGACCTTTCGAGCGTATCACCTTGAGAGAATCCATCCTGAAATTTAATTCGGATGTCAGCGCCGAGGCTATCGATTCCATCGACACCGCGCGCGTCCTTGCCGAGCACCGAGGCACTACGCTTAAGGCGAGCGATGGTTTGGGTAAGGTGCAAACGGAGATCTTTGAAAAGACCGTGGAGCCCCGGCTCAGCGGTCCCGTGTTTGTGACTGCGTTTCCTGCGGAGACCTCCCCGCTCGCACGCCGCAATGACCGAGATCCCTTTGTGACCGATCGGTTTGAGCTTTTCATCGCCGGGCGCGAGCTCGCCAATGGCTTCTCCGAGCTCAATGACCCGGAAGATCAGGCGCAGCGGTTTACCCGCCAAGTGCAAGAGAAAGAGGCAGGAGACGAAGAAGCCATGCAGTTTGATCAGGATTACATCGTGGCCCTAGAGCATGGGATGCCGCCGGCAGCGGGTGTCGGCGTAGGCATCGACCGCTTGGTCATGCTGCTGGCGGATGCCCCGAGCATTCGCGATGTGCTGCTTTTCCCGCATCTGAGACCGAAGGAGGCCGTAGGATCGCGGGACGAGTTTGCTTAAGCGCAGAAACTTCTTCTGGTGCGCTAAGTCTATGATTTTAGGTTAGCCGGGAAAAGCGCAATCCCGGCATTCAGTTGTCGTTAAGAATGAAAGCAACAGACTGCTCGTGGTTTCAGCACGCGGGTACATCTAAAGTCCGTTCTCGTGCGTATAAGGGTCGACCACAGAAAAATATTGGTCCAGTAGGCAAGGTAGATATTCACGGATCCCCAAGTGAAGCGGGGGCTGGCGAGCTTGGGGAGCAGGCAAGCCAGGCATGGCCGCGAGGCCCGCGACGAGGTCTCAAACGTGCAAGTGTTTGAGAAGCTTGAGAAAAGTAAAAACTTTGTTTTTGCTTTTCGACTTTGAAAAATCCCCAAGGATGGGTTTTCAGAGCTTTCCTATACAATAAACCGGAGGAATCCCATGCAAAAGAAAACAGCTTTAAGACCAATCTCAGCCGCCATCGGTGCCACCTTTGTGGTCTCCATGGCAACCGCCCCAATCGCCAATGCCGCCGATAACCCGTTTGGGTTCAATGAGCTTAGCGGCGGTTATCTGCTGGCAGAGCAAGCAGCCGGCGGTGAGGGCAAGTGCGCTGAGGGCAAGTGCGCCGAAGGAAAATGTTCCGGAGGAGCCAAAGAGGGGCCAGGTGAAAAAGCCGCCGAAGGAAAATGTGCCGAGGGTAAATGCGCCGAAGGAAAATGTGCCGGCAAAGCCAAAGAGGGCGAAGCCACCGAATGATGGTTAAGGACGCCGTCTAGCACTTGGGGTTCCGGGCGGGCTGTAGCTCGCCCGGAGCCACCCTAAGTTTTCCGGGAAAGCCACCGCACATGACCGCAATGCGATTCCCAGTGCACGGCGCGGGTATGGGTTTACGAAGGGTATTGCTCAACGATTTAGAGAAGCATACACCCGCGCACGTGAGCTTCATGGAGGTTGCCCCCGACAATTGGATCGATGTGGGGGGGCGCTGGGGGCGCCAATTTCGTAGGATCGGGGAGCGCACGCCCGTCTTGTGCCACGGGCTTTCGTTAAATTTAGGCGGGGTTGCCCCTTTAGACGAGGCCTTCTTAAGGCGGCTCAAACAATTCCTCGATACGCACAACATCCCCTGCTACAGCGAGCACCTGAGCTTTTGCGCCGATGATGGGCATCTGTATGACCTGATGCCGATTCCGTTCACGGAAAAGGCGATCCACCACGTTGCGGCTCGGATCAGACACACTCAGGACATATTGCAGCGGCGCATCGCGATCGAAAACGTTTCGTACTACTGCGCGCCCGGCAAGCAAATGGAGGAGATCGATTTTGTCAATGCCGTGCTGCGGGAGGCGGACTGCGATCTCCTGCTCGACATCAATAACATCTATGTCAACAGCGTAAACCACCGCTATGACCCCGAAGCGTATCTGAAAGCCCTGCCGGGCGAGCGCGTTGCCTATGCGCATGTGGCGGGGCATTACCACAAAAGGCCCGATCTGATCATCGACAGCCACGGCGCCACCGTGATCGATCCCGTTTGGCGTTTGCTAGAGACCGCCTACCAACATTTCGGCGTGTTTCCGACCTTGCTGGAGCGTGACCTGAATATCCCGCCGCTTGCGGAGCTTTTGAGGGAGGTCGATATCATCGTCGCTTTGCAGGATAAACACCGAGCGGAATCGGCAGAGCAAAGGACATGGGATCGCTTAGCCTAGAGGCCGATTTCGCGCGCGTCGAAACTCAGTTCACGCAGCACATCCGTGACCCCGAGCGCCACCGTGCACCGAGCGGGGTGGATGCTGACCGCATCGGCGTATACAGGGAGATGGTCTATAACACCGTCGAAGGTCTGATCGCCAGTAACTTTCCGGTGCTGCGCCGGATCTTGGGTGAGTCGTGCTGGCAGGCCTTAGTGCGGGACTATTTCGCCCATCACAAGGCGCACACGCCACTGTTCCCAAAAATCGCCCAAGAATTTTTGGCCTTTCTCGAAAAGGAACGTGACCAAGCGGATGACCCACCCTTCATACTCGAGTTGGCGCACTACGAGTGGGTGGAAGCGGCGCTGATGACCGATCCACGTGAAATAGACTGGCAGGGCGTCGATCCCAATGGTGATCTGTTGACACGGGTGCCGGTTCTAAGCTCCTTGGCTTGGCTTTTATCGTACCGCTATCCCGTGCATCGTCTCGGACCGGATCACCTACCCCCGCCAGAGGAGCAGACCTATCTCGTCGTGTTTCGGAATCGAAACGATGAAGTCGGATTCATGGAGCTGAATCCGGTAAGTGCGCTGCTGCTGGAGAAGATCCAACAAAATGAGAACAAGGGTGGTCGCGAGCTACTGCACGAGATCGCCGGCACGCTGCGACACCCAGACACCGATGTGGTGGTAAAAGGCGGTCTGGACGTGATGCGGCGCTTACTGCAACGAGATGTGCTTTTGGGGGTGAAGATCAGTTAAAGACTTTCTCCGCAGTTTTCCCTCAGCCTTTAAGTTTTACCATCGTTAACCTCCACACTGATCCCGATTGGCTTCATAGATCAAGCTCATCCCTGGGGCCAAGCGATAAGATTTTCCCGCCTTCGCTATCAAACCTCACCTGGGCAGAAGTGCTGCGTTAGGTCGGCGGTTATGCCGAGATCCCTAGGATTTAGTATCATGTCAAACCTGACAGGGTTGAGAGCAATATCGATTGACCGCAATGTTAAAACGAACACACGCGGGCTTGAGAAGCTGGCTTTTAGCGTACGCGGTGGGGGTGTCCGGGATGACTAGCGCGGTGTTCGCCAAACCGAACGACGGGGAGGTTCATGGTAACTGGACCGTACGCTGTGAAAAACAGCAGGGTGCTGAGCAGTGTTTCATCTTTCAGAATCTGGTGCTACGTGAAGGGGGACAGCGCGTGCTCCACATCGCCGTCGGATTTTTAGCAAAAGAAATTGAGCCGATTGCACTGGTTACCCTTCCCTTGGGGATCTCTTTGCCCCCAGGAGTGAGCATGGTGGTCGGTCAAGATGGCCCTACGGCCAAGTTTCCCATTGAGCGTTGTGAGCCCAAAGGTTGTCGCGGAGGGGTGAAGTTGGATACCCGCATCCTGGACGCCTTGAAAAAAGGCAAAGAGGCCACGGTGACTTTCCATGATGCCGCCCGACAGCCGGTTAAAGTGCCCATCTCGCTCAAAGGTTTCACCGCCGGTCTGACCGCACTGCATTAGCAACGACCGGGGTAGAAAATGGGAAATGGTTGGCCCTTTATGCGGCACACGAATCAAAGCGGAAATGCAGCACGAAACCAAAAAGCCAAAGATCGATGTCGAGACCGTCTACGGTATCGTCTTCAGCGTGGCGTGGGTGTTTTTTCATCTCTACGCCGGTAGACCCTGGGACGGTTGGGAAGACAAACAGGCCAATTTTTTAACCTTCACCTTTGGTCCCCTGCTCGTTTACTGGGGATTCTGGTTGTTCAAGAAACGCAGAGAGAAATGGCCACGTAAGCCGTTTTAAACACACCGCTAACCGCGACCCAATGCGCCGGGTCTGTAGAATCCTCATATTGTTGCTCGCGTTTTGGATAACCTATGCAGGTGAGGCCGCGGTAGAACTCGACCCGCTATCCGGCTCCGCGCCGCGCACATTGATCCAAAACGTTTCCCTGGTGATTCACCATGGACCCCGAGCCTGGGGAAGGTCGCTCGGCCTCGTCGAGCACGCTGATGTGCTTTTCGCTGAAGACACTGTGGCTGCAGTAGGCCAAAGGCAGCGGGCGCGCAGCGCGTCGATGCCAGCGGCAAGATCGCGTTACCCGGATTCGTCGATGTGCATAATCATCTTTGGCAATCGTTGATCCGGGGTTGTGGATCTTTGTCCCCAATTCCCCAGCAAAACCCAAAGGTGGTTGCAAGTTGCAACCACCTTTGCCTATACTGGGCTGACCCTCATCCTCAGGAGATCCATATGCCTACGTTGCATGTACGCAATGTTCCTGAAAAGCTCTACAAACGCATTCAGAAGCTCGCGGAAGAAGAGCACCGCTCGCTAACCGCCGAGGTCATTCAACTCCTAGATCAGGGGTTACAGGCACGAGAAGCGCGCCGGGGCGCGGTAGCGATCCTCGAACGCATCCGCCAGCACGCACAAAAGCTTGAGCTGCCCAGCGGTTGGGTGGATTCGGTCGAGCTAATCCGCGAGGACCGCATACGCTGAATTCCGCCCCTTTGCGGGCAGTAGTCGACGCCAGTGTAGCGGTCAAGCTGTTTGTACCGGAGGAGTTTTCTACCCAAGCGCGGGCGATCTTCGCGCGATTCGCTTCAGAAGATGGCGCTAAGCTAGTGGTGCCGGATTTCTTCTTCCTCGAATGCGCGAACGTATTCTGGAAGTGGGTCCAGCGATTCGCTTATCCGGGACTAGAGGCCCAAACCCACTTGCGGGACTTGGCGAGCCTTGGTCTCGAGGTCATCCCAGTCGAAATCTTAGCGGACGACGCCTTGCTGATCGCTTTGGCTCAGAAGATCACGGCCTATGACGCATGCTACGTCGCCCTAGCGACAAAGCTTCAGCTCTCTATGCTCACCGCGGATGCGAAGCTCGTAGCCAAACTTGAGAAAGGTCCTTGCGAGGTGCGGTGGTTGGGCGACATCCCATCGATGGCGAAATAGACGGCTTTTCGTTGGCCGCTTCCCAGACTCGGGCGGTGGACCTCTATCCTAGGAGGCGCGGGCGTGCGCATGCTTGCCGCGACCCTCAGGTCTTTATCCCGACGCCTTTCTCCATTAAGGCAAGGGAGAGCCACGTCAGCGCCAGGATAAAAAGAACAATCACTCCAAAGGCTATACCTATGTTGATATCCGAAACCCCGAGGATGCCGAAGCGGAACGCGTTGACCATATACAGGATCGGGTTGGCCAGCGAAGCCTTCTGCCAAAACTCCGGCAGCAGGTCGATGGAGTAGAAGATCCCTCCGAGATAAGTCAGCGGCGTGAGTACGAAGGTGGGGATGACCGAGGTGTCATCGAAGTGTTTGGCGAAGATCCCGTTAACTAAGCCACCGAGAGAGAACAGCGTCGCTGTAAGCAACACCGTAGCGGCGGTGATGGTAAGCGAGTGCAGCGTGAGCTTGATAAAAAATAGGGCTACCACCGTAACCACCACGCCGACGATAAGTCCGCGCGTCACGCCGCCCGTTATGTATCCCGCCACGATCACCGAATTGGGGATAGGGGCGACCAGCATTTCTTCGATGTGTTTCTGGAACTTGGAGCCAAAAAACGAAGACACCACGTTGGCGTAGGAATGAGTGATCACCGACATCATAATCAGCCCCGGTGCCATGTATTGGATGTAGTCGAATCCACCCATCTGACCGATGCGCGGTCCGATGAGGTTTCCGAAAATGACAAAATAGAGCGTCATCGTGATCGCGGGCGGCAGGATGGTCTGGATCCAGATCCGCATGAACCGGCCGATTTCCTTGGCGACGATGGTTTGATAGGCGATGAAGTACGTGTGAGTCGGCCCCCTCATGACGCCTGTCCGTTCTCCTTAAGCAAGCGTATGAACAGCTCTTCCAGCCGATTGGCCTTGTTGCGCATGCTGATGACTTCCGCGCCGACCCCGGAAAGCCGGTGAAAGAGATCGTTTAAGCTCTGCTCTTTGTTTACCTCGACCTCCAAGGTCGTGTCATCCAGCATCCTCACGCCATAACCGTTCAGCCGGGGCGGCTCAAGCAAAGGGGCGCGCAGATCCAGGATGAATCGCTCGGTGTTTAGCTTCGCGAGCAAGGCCTTCATGGACGTGTTCTCGATGATTTGACCTTCGTCGATGATGGCGATGTCACGACACAGGTTTTCCGCCTCTTCCAGATAATGGGTGGTGAGGATGATGGTGATTCCTCGGGCATTGATATCCTCCAGGAAACGCCACATCGAACGCCTGAGCTCGATATCCACACCGGCCGTCGGTTCATCGAGGATCAGCAGCTTAGGCTCGTGCAACAAGGCCCGCGCGATCATGAGCCGGCGCTTCAATCCCCCGGAGAGCGTGCGCGAGCGCTGCTGGCGCCGTTCCCATAAGCCGAGCTGCCCTAAGTACTGTTCCGCCCGGCGGTGGGCTAAAGGTCGCGGGACGCCGTAAAAGCCAGCCTGATTGACGACGATTTCCAGCACGGTTTCAAACTGCGAGAAATTGATTTCTTGCGGTACCAACCCGATGAAGGATTTCGCCTGTTCGAGCTCGCTGTCGATATCGTGGCCGAAGACTCTTACCTTGCCCCGGGTCTTGGTGACCAGCGAGGTGACGATGCCTATGGTCGTCGATTTGCCCGCTCCGTTTGGACCGAGCAGCGCGAAGAAGTCGCCTTCGGCGACGGTGAGGTCGATGCCTTTCAAAGCGTGCCGTCCGTCCTTGTAAATTTTTTCTAAAGCGCGGATCTCCAGGGCGTTCATTGGGATATAGGGTTATAAATTTACAAAGGTGTAAAGAAATTGTACTACGCGCGCTGATTTCTGAGGGCTTGCCCCAGGTTAGGAATTCCCCCGCGCGACATCCGGGCTCTATTGGGGAGGGCGAGGCTACAGCCGCGGCGGATTTGTACGGCCGGTACGGCGAGAAGCTTCGCGCTTCGGCGGATGGGCTTCAGCTACAGGCTAGAAAAGCCCGTGCAAAAACCAGCGTCCGGCGCCATGGAGCTCTCGATATATCCACAACCGTAGTCCATCTGCATCGAAAGCGATAAAGTAATCGCGTGCGACCGGCTGACCGTCCCACCAACCGCTTTCTATACCTCGTGCTTCGTGATCGCAAGGGGTCGGCCGCGAAACAGCGGCTGGCCGCTTTTAACCGGCAACGCCACGGGCCGCGACATCAGCCACAGAGGCCGGGTTTTGAGTGCGCACGCGTCGCTATGCGTTTGTCCCGGTAGACAGGTGTGCCAGGCGCGTTCCGGACGATGGTCGCTGAGGATCTCTAGCCCGTGAATCGCGTCCGCTCCGAGCCTGGCCTTCAGGCGGTCGAACAAGCTATCCAGGCTCTCTTCTTTTGCTTGATTCGGATTAGAGAATAGACATCGCCCATAGCTGGGTAAAAGCCGCATGGGCTCCGTGGTCAAAGTCAAGGCCAACACCGGCGCAGGCAGGCTTATTCTCTCCAAACGTTCTCGCAACAAGGCGCGTATATGCTCCGGGTCACGGCTAGGCGAGCGCAACCCCAGCGCAATGCGTGATGAGCCTCCATTACGGTGGTGCAGGTACCAAGTCAAGGTTTGCACACCGCCACAACGGATCTGCAGAAACGCGGCCAGCTCGCCTAACTGCCGGCTGGCGGCAAACAGCAGCGCTTGGGTATCTTCAACCTTCGCAGGCAACGGTAACCGGCTATGAAAGCTCGGCTTAGGCCGGAATCGCTCGCGGGGATCTGCCGCCTGGCCTAAAGCTCGGTCGAATATACGCCACAGCGAAACTCCCACCCGGCGGGAAAGCCCCTTACGCGGCAGGCGCAGGCAATCCCCCAAGGTGTGCAATCCGAGTCCCTGCAATTTGACATGCTCATCTGGGCTGAGCCGTAGCACCTCTAAGGGCAAAGGAGCGAGCGCCGCTACCAATGCCGATGTCTTATCGATGCAAGCGTCCTTTCGTGCACGGGCGAGTAGCGTTGCCGCCAGCGGCGTCGGCGCCAAAGCCGCATGGAGTCGGTATCCCAGGCCCGCGACATCCTCGCGCACGCGCTCGAGCAGGGCTCGGGCGCCACCGAAAAGGGATAAACTGCCAGCGACTTCCAATAAAAGATCATTAGGCGGTGAGAGGCTGATGGTGGATGTGAACCGTCCGCACCACAATGCGATGCGCTCTAGCGCCAGCCTCTCGGCCTCTTCATCCCGTGCCCAGGCCCGCAGATTTTCCGCCAGGCTATACGCCGCGCCCATCGACATATCTGGATGAATACCTAGCCCTTGAGCGGCCGGGTTTCCGAGTAAGACGTACTGCTCACGTCCGTGACCAACCCAAACCACAACGGGACCAGCTTCCGAATCGCTTGCCTTATATACCTCCAGTGGAAGATGGGGTAGATGAATATTCAGCCAAAGAGAGCGCATTAGGATCTAAACATATTGGTACAGCCAGGTCTCCGTTAGGGTCCGGTCCCCAAGCCGCAGATAGCAACGCAGATCGATCGGCTCTCCACCCTCACTACTAGAGAGATCAAAGGAGGCCCGCCAGCGTGGAGTTCCGACCACTTTAAGGGCGGCGGCGTTGTCGATTGTACCACGCGATGCGCTGGCCACTGTGGTCACGTCGTATCGCTGTTCCAATTCCGTTAACGGTCCGCCGGAGAAATCGATCACAAACTTGCGTGTGTTTTTGGGCCGGGGCTGACCGGGGATCCCTCCCATACCGATCCGCGTGTGCCTCACCCTACCCACGGCATCGGGCGGATAGGGTTCTGCTCCGACCCAGTGCAGCCGGTAAGTGAAGGAGCGCTCGACACCGCTTTGCACGGCGGCTTGCGGCAGCCAGTAAGCGACGATGTTGTCATGGATCTCGTCGTTGGTCGGAATTTCAACCAGTTGCACCGCGCCCTCGCCCCAATCCCCAAGCGGCTCTACCCAAACGCTGGGACGACGATGGTAGAACGCCCCGTCGTCTTCGTAGTTGTGAAAGGCGCGGTCGCGCTGTAGCAGGCCGAACCCCTTGGGATTGCGGGTAAAAAAGGAGTTTGTGCGCACTGCTGGAGGGTTGTTCAGGGGTCGCCAGATGCGCTCACCATCGCCGTTCCAGATCGCAAGGCCATCGCTGTCATGGATCTCTGGGCGCCAGTCGAGCGCCTGGTGCCGATTGTTTTCCGCATACCAGAACATGCTGGTCAGCGGCGCTATCCCGAGCCGCTCGACCGCGCTGCGCAGGAACAGCGCGGCACGCACATCGATGGTCACGGCGCTTCCCTTGTTGCAGTCGAGACGATAGGCACCGCTCAGGCTGGGGCTTTCGAGCAAAGCGTAGATCGTGACCCGCTCTTCCCCCGCGCGCGGGTATTGCAGCCAAAACGCGCTGAAATGAGGAAATTCCTCTGGTGTTGCAAGGCCGGTGTTGATGGCGAGACCGCGCGTTGAGATCCCGTATTGGCCAAGCTCACCGGAGCTTCGAAAGTAGCTGGCCCCTTGAAAAGCCAACCAGTCGGTTGCCACGTTCCCGGGGTCCATCACCCGAAAGCCGGCAAAGCCCAGATCGGACGGCAGTTCCCTATGGAGCTTCGTAGTGCCGAATTCGAAGAATTCCGTGTTGTACAGGATTTCCCGAGCCATCCCGTCCTCCACCGCATAGAGCTTCACCGGTACTTTGAAATACCGGCCGAGGTGAAAAAACTGGGCTGTAAACGGTACCCGGCTACCCGCCCAAAGCGCTTTATCGGGGCGGAACCTGATTTGCTGATAAGCGTCGAAATCGATGCGCTCGAGGATCGCCGGGTGGCGGATCGTTGGCGCTTTGTAGGGTTGGCCAGCGAGTGCTTTGGCCTTGCTGCGCAGCCAGTCGAAGTCAAAGCTTTGCGCAGGACCAAACTCGATCTCGTTTGCCCTCGCTTTCCTTGCTGCCAAGGCGCCGGCCGCCACAGGAAGCAAAGCACACACGGATTCTAGGAACTGGCGGCGGCTGGGCATTCGATCTCCCCTTCCGTCAATTAGTTAGACGCAATGTCCCGAGAGGGGTGGTGGAAAATTTCGAACACCAGGAGGGAGCTTACTTTGAACAATGCAAATCGCGGTGGGTCCCAGTTATCGCGCGCGGGCCTCTATTGTCCCAACCGGCCCTTTGGAGCGGGAAACGGGACTCGAACCCGCGACT
>JBOHHR010000165.1:0-8356 GCA_050725475.1 Gammaproteobacteria bacterium
GTGTGGCGCAGGCGTTTCACTTTGTGCACGCTCGCGGCCGGTCTGGGCTGGGGCCTCTCGGGTTCGATCTTATTACCCCCTGATTCCATCCTGCATCAGGCGTTCATAAGCTTTGTCCTGGGGGGGATCTGCGCCAGCGCCATTCCGGTCCTGTCTGCCGCCTTGTATATGGTCATGCCGTACACAGTGCTTATCCTAGCGCCGCTCGCAGGCCGGCTGTTCTTCTTCGGCGATGAGACCCATCTGGCTATGGCCGTGATGGTCCTGTTGTTTATCGCTCTGTACCTGAAAATGGCCTGGGAGATCCATCTAAACCTGGTTGCTTCTTTGAAGCTGCGTTACGAAAACGAAGAGCTGGTCCACGACTTGAGCGCGGCGAACGATCGCATGGAGTCCGCAAACAAAGAGTTGAACCTGAAGATCAGCGAGCGTGAGCGCATACAAAGGCAACTGATCAAAGCCAAAGAAGCGGCGGAACAGGCGGTGCGGGCAAAAAGCAAATTCCTGGCGACCATGAGTCATGAGATCCGCACCCCGATGAACGGTGTAATGGGCATGACGGAATTACTGCTCAGCACCGATCTCAGCAATAAACAGCGGCGTTTCGCCGAAACCATTCAGCAATCCGGAAAGGTATTGCTGGGGATCATCAATGACATCCTGGATTTTTCCAAGATCGAGGCGGGCAAGCTCGTGCTGCTTAGCCAGCCTTTCGATTTGCGCGATCTGATCGAAGAAATGGGCGAACTGTTCGCCGAGAAAGCCGACAGGAATAACGTTGAGCTGACGTGCAGCTTTCCCCCGGAGATCCATAGCATGTATGTCGGCGATGGCGATCGCATCCGCCAGGTATTAGTGAATCTGTTAGGCAACGCGCTTAAGTTCACCAAAGAGGGTGAGGTGATCGTGCGCGCCGAGTTGCGGGAGGAGGACGCGACCTCTGCTTCATTGCGCTTTGAAGTGGCGGATACGGGGATCGGGATCTCGGCCGAGGCCAAGACGCGGATTTTTAACGCATTCTCCCAGGCGGACGATTCGACCACCCGCCAGTACGGTGGCACCGGGCTGGGGCTGGCGATCTGCAAGCAATTGATCCACATGATGCAAGGGGAAATTGCGGTGGAGAGCGAGGTCGGATCAGGCTCTACCTTCTGGTTTACCCTGCGCTTGCCCAAAGCGGATCCCGGGCTGCACCTGAAACCGATCGCCCGCGGAGGTCTGGAAGGTACACGGGTATTGGTGGTGGACGACAGCGCGACCATTCGGGAGACCTTGCATCGAATACTCGCCGCCTGGGGTGTGGTGCACGACTTAGCGGACGATGGAGAGCAGGGTCTTAGACTATTGCGCGCCTCGGCCGAACAAGGGGACCTTTACGATGTAGCGATTGTCGACTGGAAGATGCCGGGCATGAACGGTTCTAAGTTGGTGCGGGAGGCCAAGCGTAACCCCGCCCTAAGCAAAACCCGTTTCGTGATGTTGACCTCCATACTCAATCTGGAAGAGACGGCGCGCTTGGTAACCAGCGGTATCGATTCCTATCTGAATAAGCCGGTACGCCAGTCCGAGCTTTATGACTGCCTGGTGAACCTCCTCGAACGATCAGGGCGTTGGGGTGAAATCATAAGCGTGCACAAACCGGATGAAGTCGGTGTCAGGCTCAATGGCCGGGTGCTGGTTGCAGAAGACAACCCGGTGAATCAGCAACTCGCCCAATTGATGTTAGAGGCCGTAGGCGTTTCCGTCGACCTGGCCGAAAACGGGCGTGCCGCTGTTTTGGCGGTCTCGCGGGCCATGGAAAAAGGGCAGCCTTACGATTTGGTGCTGATGGACTGCCAAATGCCGGAAATGGACGGTTTTGAGGCCACCGCCGCTCTGCGGGCAAAGGAAGTCACGACGCCGCGGCTGCCGATCATCGCCTTGACCGCCAATGCCCTGGAGGGGGACCGAGAGCGCTGCCTCGCCGCCGGAATGGATGACTATGTCGCAAAGCCCTTTACCCAAAAGGAGGTATCCGCTTGTCTTAGCCGCTGGCTGGCCGACAAATCGGCAAAGGCACGAACGCCCGAAATTGAGGCGCCCGATAAGCCGGCAAGCGAGGTGAAGGAACAGCCCGTCACCAGACCCGATACCAAGGTAAGGCAGCCGCGCCCGGCCAAAGAAGAAAAAAACCGCAGTGTCCACGGTGAAACCCAGCTGGACAGGGGGGCGTTGCAACGCATCGAAGCCCTGCAGCGAGAAGGCACCCCCGACATCGTGGTCAAAGTCCTCGACATGTACTTAGAAAATTCGCCCAAGTTGGTAAACGACATCGAACAGGCGGTGCAGCGGCATGACGCGGCAGCGCTACACCTCGCGGCGCATACCTTGAAATCAAGCAGCGCGACCTTAGGGGCCACGGCCTTGGCTGAACTGTGCAAGGAACTGGAAGCCTTGGGGCGGAAAGGGAGTCAGCAACAGGCCGGCAGGCAGGTGGCGGCGCTGCGGCGAGAATACGAAGCGGTGTGCACGGCCTTGCAGGCCGAGATCGAAAAGCGCGCCGCCTGAGCACTATGTCCAGCCGCGATCGATGTCCGATTGTCCTGGTCGTGGACGACGACCCCACGGCGCGGCTTATAGCGCGCGAGGGGCTGGAAGCGGCCGGTTTCGAAGTGCACGAAGCCAACGACGGGGAAGCCGTGGTGCCAGCCGTCTTTTCGCTTCATCCCGCCATCGTGGTCATGGACGTAATGATGCCCATCGTGGACGGTTTCGAGGCCTGCCGGCGCCTACGCCGTCTGCCTGGAGGTGCGCACCTACCCATTCTTATGATCACGGGTCTGGACGATACCGCTTCCATCGAAAAAGCCTACGAGGCAGGCGCCACGGATTTCGCTACCAAGCCGATCAACTTTGTGCTCTTAGCCCAGCGGCTGCGGTACATGCTGCGTGCGAAGACCACGGCTGATGCGCTGCGCGCCAGTCGAGAACGACTGGCCAATGCCCAACGCATCGCCAAGCTCTGTCATTGGGAATGGAAGCAGGGTCAAGGGATGCATTGGTCTCAGGAAGCTAAACGGGTGCTGGGACTCCCATCGTTAAAGCTGGTAGAAGAATTCGAGCACTTTCTGGCACTAGTCCCCGGCGATGATCGCGACCAGGTACAGATCGCAGTAGCCAAGGCCTGGGAAGAGCGCTGCGGATACAGCTTGGAACACGACCTGGCCTGTCCGGATGGCGTATCCCGTGCCGTGTACCAGGAAGCCGAGTTCATCAAAGATGAGGAAACGGGTCGCGGTCGTCTGGTCGGCACCTTGCAGGATATCACCGAGCGGCGACGCGCCGAGCAACGTATCGAGCGTCTGACCTATTACCATAAGGTGACGGGTTTGCCCAATCGCGCGCTGTTGAAGAAACAGCTAACGGAAATTCTCGCCGAGGCCAAACGCAGCCAGCACAGGATAGCCGTGCTGAGCCTGCACCTGGAACAGCTCAAGTCAGTCAACGACAGCTTCGGGCATAGCATGGGCGATGAGCTGCTGCGCCAGCTCACAGAGCGCTTGAAGGCAACTATCGGGAACAACGAATTGCCTTTGTGCGCAGAGCCAAGCGCACGAAGCCGACCCACGATTTTGGCTCATCCGAGCGGCGACGAGTTTGTGGTGGTGGTCGGCGAGATCCAGAGCCCCGAGGGGGTCGCCGCACTTGCACGCCGGATCGAGGCGGCAATAGCCCGGCCTATCTCAGTGTACATTCACGAACTCTGTCTCAGTTGCCGGGTCGGGATTAGCCTCTATCCAGAAGACGGTTATGAGGCCGGGCGCCTGTTAGAGCACAGCTCAGCAGCCTTGCACAGCGTGAAAAGAGAGGAAACACACCAGATTCGATTTTACACCGCGGCGATGAATGAACGGCTGCTCCAGCGACTGACCCTAGAAGCGGAGTTGCGCCAGGCGTTAGAGCGGGATCAGTTCATGCTGTGCTACCAGCCAAAGGTGGCTCTGTCAGAAGGCAGGGTGGTTGGCCTCGAGGCATTGGTGCGTTGGCAGCATCCCGAGCGGGGTTGGGTTTCGCCGGGGGAGTTTATCTCCGTAGCCGAAGAAAGCGGTCTGATCGGGCCTTTAGGCGAATGGATTTTTCGCACCGCCTGCGAGCAGAACATCGCTTGGCAGCGGCAAGGCTGTCCGTCTCTGTCGATTGCGGTGAACCTATCCGCCGCTCAGTTTCGCGAAAAGGACTTGCACCTGCGCCTCGGTAAGGCATTAACGGAAACAGGAGCAGATCCGCGGCTTTTGGAGATCGAGATCACCGAAAGCCTGCTGCTGGACCAAGTGGAGTCGAGTCTTAAGACGGTTTGCGAACTGCGCAAGCTCGGTTTGCGCGTTGCTATCGATGATTTTGGCACCGGGTATTCCTCCCTCGCTTACCTTAAACGATTTTCCGTCGACACCCTAAAAATCGACCAGTCGTTCATCAGGGGGATCGCGCTCGATTCCCACGACGCGACCATCGTCGGCGCCGTGATCGCCATGGCCCATGGCCTAGGGCTCAGGGTGGTAGCGGAAGGTGTAGAAAACCTTGCCCAAATCCAGGTCTTACGCGCCAAAGGCTGCGATCAAGCACAAGGCTGTTACTACACGCCGCCCATCCGCGCCGACGAGATGAAACGCTGGCTGCGCAATCGTGGCGAGCTGGCGGTAGCGTAAGCGCTTCCCTGTTTAGGCCACTGTTGACCCGCTGTACCAGGTTGTGATGGTAGCCCGCGGGGTTGGGGATAAGCTCGTGGGCTTGGGTGTCTCCGTGGCCGTTGGTGGCCTTGACCACGAGTCCGTAGTTCCCGGCCTTTTGGGGCTTGAACGGGTAAGACCACTGGCGCCACGAAAAACGCCCAAGATCACTCCCCAGTGCGGCCGGGGACGTGGGGGCTGAACAAGCCGCGTCGGTTGCCGGAACACTGGCAGAGGGCGTTGATCTCCACCGGTTCGAACTCCCGGCGCAGCTTCTCCATCGTGAGCTCGAACGGTTTTTTCACCGCGTCACCGGCGATGCGGAGCTTCCATTGCTTGACATTCAGTTCGGGTATGCGGCTCAGGTGGTAGCGCACGAAGAAAAGCTCGTTGGGGGTGAAGGCCTGCGCAAAAATAATGGACGAGTGTCTCGTAGTTTGGGGGGCGGTAGGACTTCTTGATCAGCGGCTTCTTCCCCGCCAGGCCATGTAAAGACGAAGATTCGAGCGTTCCGGCGGGAAGCACGTCGGGTCCGAGTATAGGCTCTGCCCCCAGAACGCTCGGTGGCAAAACGCGCATCCCTCCGAGTGCCGCCAGACCGCCTGCTATACTTCTTACCAGATCGCGGCGTTTGAGCATGTGCTTCCTCCCCGGCCAAGACTTTAACCGTTTTCTGTGGCGGGGAATAACGATTCATCGCGCGACGCGGGTCAACCGCGCTTCGAAGATGCCATCTGTTGCAAGCCAATTCCAAAACGAATGTCCTGCAACCTTCTTGCAATTCTGTAAGAACAACGCCTTAATAGCGTTCCCGGAACTGGCCGAGCATCCGCTCGAACGTGGAGTAGTCAGCCCGCATGAAGGCTCCATCATCGCCGTTACCGCATGCGCTATCCTGGACGTCACGAACCGATAGGACAGAAGAGTGGATCAAAGATCTCGTCGTGTTGCGAAAGCTTACGGTAACGAAGCATTTTTGAACAGCCCGGATGCGCGAGTGCTGCGCATCCTGGCGGAATATTTGGAGCCCGCGAGCCGCTTTAGCCGCTACCGGGTGGAAGATACCATCGTTTTTATGGGATCGGCGCGGCTGGTCTCGCGAGAGCAGGCGGAACGAGAGCTTACGGACGCTGAACGGCTCGGCGGCGATCTCGAAAAAGCCAAGGTGCGACTGGAAATGTCGGACTATTATGAGGCGGCACAGGACCTTGCTAGACGGCTGACGGATTGGTCCAAGGACTTGGGCGGCGAAGAACGGCGCTTTGTAGTTTGTACCGGGGGTGGACCCGGCATCATGGAGGCCGCGAACCGCGGCGCTTCGCAAGCCAAGGGAAAAAATGTCGGACTGACCATCTCCATCCCGGCTGAGGAGTTCGACAACCCCTATGTAACGCGCGAGTTGTCTTTTCATTTCCACTATTTTTTTATGCGCAAATTCTGGTTCACTTACCTGGCTAAAGCCGTGATCGTCTTTCCGGGAGGCTTCGGCACCCTGGATGAGCTGTTCGAGCTGCTCACTTTGCTGCAGACCCGCAAGATGCGCAAACATCTCCCGGTGGTCCTATTCGGCAGCCGATATTGGGACGAGATCATCAACTTCCACGCGCTCAGCCGTTGTGACATGATCGACCCGAAAGACTTGACGTTGCTGTTTCGCACCGAATCGGTGGAGGAAGCCTATGGGTTTATCACCTCGGAACTGCGAAGATACGCGTTACAGCAGCCTGGCGCGAGCCTATAGATTCGCTGCGCCGTAGCGGGCACAAACGGGTCCTTCCTGCGGCAAGAAGTGGTTTTTCTTATAAAAATCGGCTAAAGAATTCGCAACATCCTACGCTATATAAAATGGGAACGCGGAACATGCGAGATGACCGGTAAAGGCGCAATTCCCACGGGGAGGGAGGTTGGCAGGCAGCGGGCCGATACAGGTTCATGCGCCGAGGAAGCGCCGCAGATATCGAAGCGAAAATCAGACCCTCGACAGGAACAGGAAAAAGTAATGGCTGTGGATAAGGAGCGAGTCGAGGCGATACGCCGAGCGATCGCCGAGGGGCGTTTTGAAATCAACCCCGAACGGATCGCCAGGGCGCTGATCGAATTCGAAACTGAATTATTCGACGATAAGAGCAAGAAAAAGATTTAAGCTCTGAAAGCGTACTTCTTTTTTTTGGAGCTTCCTCAGACAAGCGAGCCTAAGCCCCAGACCGGCGCCTGTTCAGCCATCGCGCAAGGTCCTGCGGTCGATCCAGATCCCAACGCAGCGGCAACTCCGCCCACGGTACGCCGAGACGGTCCAGACGCAAGCGCGTCGTTTCCAGGACCTCTGATCCTCCCCAAGCCATGTCGCGAAATAACTCGGGGAGCGGGCGCCGAAGCGCAATCAGAAAATACCCGCCATCCTCGCAAGGACCGAGCACCGCTGCATACGGACCATTGAGCCATTGCCACGCTTGCTTCAGATCACGAACGCAAAGCTCCGGGCAATCGGTCCCGATGACCACGGCGCGACGGTACCGTTTCAGGGCATCGCTCACAGCGTGGACCATACGGGCACCGAGATTCTGCCCGCGCTGAGTTTTCAGCACGACGCCGAAACGCCTTCGGCAAAGACGAAAAAACGGGTGTTGCGCTCCGGGGTGACACCACAGTTCGATGGAATCGAATCCCGAGCGCTGGGCGGTGTGCAGCGTCTGAAGCACCATCGCGACATGCAGTGCGGCCGCTCTGCCGGGGCCGGTGGCGGGGATCAAGCGGGTCTTGACTCGGCCCGCGATCGGCGCTTTAGCGAATACTAGCAGGACACCGCCTCGCCTAGTCATAATGACGAGCGAGCACGCTCGGATCCACCCCTAAGGCAAACGCGAGTCGCAGCACCCACATCCGGAGGATGGTGCGCAGGATCCCGTTTTCTTCCCAGCGCCGGCTCGATGTGACGACGCGTTCGTTCAAGCAGAGAGGGCGGCTTAAGAGTTTAAGCCGCCGACTGATGATGATATCTTCCATCAGAGGCACTTCGGCAAACCCGTCAACCGCCTCGAAAGCCCTGCGACGCACGAAAAGCGCCTGATCGCCCGTAGCGATCCCGGTCCAGCGCGATCGTAAATTGCTCAGTGTTTCCACCACGCGCAGCAGCCGTGCTCCGCCGGAGAGTCGAATGTCAAAGCGACCCCACACGAGCCCCGTCTCACGCAGCCCGACTATAATGTGCTCGAGCGCCCCTTGGGGCGGCAGGGTATCGGCGTGCAGAAACAGCAATATGTCACCACGAGCGGCCGCAGCGCCAGCGTTCATCTGCTTTGCCCGTCCCTTATCGCTGCTCACCAGCCGGTCGATATGTTCCCGGGCGATAGCGACGGTTTGATCGCCGCTTCGCCCATCGGCCAATATGACTTCATGTCCTTGGACCCTTATGGGGCCGAGCACCCTCAGGGTCGCAGCGATGGTATCGGCCTCGTTGTAGGCCGGGATGATCACGGATACCTGGGACACTCAATGATCAAAGCGCGGAATTTAGCCCAACATACAGTATGAACGCTAGCGGTGATCTACCGCCACACGTTACAATCAAATGCACGGTGGGGCCGTAGCTCAGCTGGGAGAGCGTCGCGTTCGCAATGCGAAGGTCGGGGGTTCGATCCCCCCCGGCTCCA
>JBOHHR010000166.1:0-10888 GCA_050725475.1 Gammaproteobacteria bacterium
GTCATAGGCTCGCTCGGTGACGTATTTCTCATCGGGGCGTTTGAGCAGCCCATAAAGTTCACAAGAGGCAACTCGCTCCACCGTCTCAATCAGTTCTTCTATCCACAGAAAGTCGCGGATCCTTACCGTTACCGTGACGTGAGAGCGTTGGTTATGGGCTCCATAGGCTGAGATGTCCTTTGAACAAGGGCACAAGCTTGTGACTGGGACCAGCACCATCACGATCATGCTTAGCGCACTACCGTTAACCTCCCCGACGAACGTGACTTCATAGTCCATCAAGCTCTTTACCCCAGACACCGGGGCTTTTTTGGTGACGAAATAGCGAAAATGCATTTCCACCCGCCCGGTCTCCGCGTTCAGCGATTCGGTGGTCTCAAATACCATATGCTTGAAAGACTCCACCGTGATCTCGTATTCGTGACGGTTGAGGATCTCGACAAAACGCGACATGTGGGTACCCTTGAAGCGGTGGGGCAAACCCACGTACATGCTGAAGCTCGCAACCGTGTGTTGTTCTCGCCCTGAACGATCCCGAACCACGACCGGGTGACGAATGTCTTTGATCCCGACCCGCTGGATCGGGATGCGACGGGTGTCTGCTCCGCCTTGGATGTCAGAGATTTGGGCCGGCAATTGTGCTGGGTGGTTCATGACGCCGCTCGATTCCTCATGCTGAAATTCCATTGTAGGGTTTTTCGCGCCCTACCGCACCAACGAGAACGGTCATTTCCGGCGCTCGACCATGTAATCGGCGATCCAGCTCAAAGGACCATTACCTGCTCCCCTATCTTCTAAGCTACGCTTCGCCTCCCGATGCAGATCCGAAGCGGCCCGTTTTGCGTTCTCCACTCCCATCAGGCTGGGATAAGTCGGCTTGCTCCTGGCCAGGTCTGAGCCCTGCGGTTTACCGATCACATCGGTTTGGCCCTCGATATCCAGTATGTCGTCCTGGATCTGGAACGCGAGTCCCATGCATTTGGCGAAGTGATCAAGCGACTTCAGCATGGCCGGGTCTTGATTCTCGCTCGCCAAGGCACCCATCCGCGCACACGCCCTGATAAGCGCTCCGGTTTTATGGATGTGCATGTTCTCCAGCTCCGCCAGGGTGAGATCTCTTCCGACGGCCGCAAGGTCCAACGCTTGACCGCCCGCCATGCCCCGCGATCCGCCGGCGTGGGCTAGGGTTTCTATCATCTGCAGCCGGTTGTGCGCGCTGACTTTAATAGTGGGATCATGGGACAGGATGTAAAATGCAAGTGCTTGCAAGGCGTCGCCTGCCAATATCGCAGTCGCCTCGTCGAAGGCCTTGTGGCAGGTCGGTCGTCCCCGCCTCAGCTCATCATCGTCCATGGCAGGAAGGTCATCGTGAATCAGGGAATAGGCGTGGATCAATTCCACCGCGCAGGCCGGGCCGTCTAAGCCCTCAGGCGCCACCCCCAATGCGTGTCCGCTCGCGTAGACCAGGACGGGCCTGATCCGCTTACCATCTCCGAGTACCGCATAGCGCATCGCCTCGTGCAGTCCTGTGGGTTGAATGCTGGTCGAGGGAAGCCAGTGTTCGAGCGCGGTTTCTACCCGGCTCTGATAGTGGGCAATAAGTTCAGCGATCGGCATCGTTGTCCTCCCGCTCGAAGGGGGTGAGTTTTTGTTCTCCCTGTTCTTGCGTCAACAGCTTGACCTTCTGCTCCGCCTCGGCAAGCGCTTTTTGGCAGGCGCGGGTCAGTGCCATGCCGCGCTCGAACTGCTTTAGGGATTCCTCCAACGGCAATTCACCGCTTTCCATGCGTTTGATGAGCGCTTCCAATTCCCGCAAAGCGCCCTCAAAATCGAATATTTTCGATTTCCGCGTCACCCGCAAACCCTCCCTTTTTGTAGCGGCATACGGTAGCGTAGCAATACGCGAGGGTCAATCACGCTCCCCGCTTGACGGCTTGGGGCTGGTGCGCTAGAAAGTGCGCCGCTGCAGGACGGTTCTGCCAGGGCACTCCGAATGAATCGGCGCGCCCCGATTAATCGGAAACCACTGACCGGAGGGCTACATTGACTAACCACTACCAGGCCGCCGATATCGAAGTTCTGACAGGCCTAGACCCGGTGCGCAAGCGACCGGGCATGTATACGGACACCAGCCGCCCTAACCACCTGGTGCAGGAGGTAGTCGACAACAGTGTGGATGAGGCGATCGCCGGTTACGCGAAACGCATCGACGTGATCCTCCATGCAGACGGCTCCATTTCCGTGGCCGATGACGGTCGCGGGATGCCGGTTGATATTCATCCGGAGGAGCGGGTCCCCGGGGTGGAACTTATCCTCTCCCGGTTGCACGCAGGAGCCAAGTTCTCCAATAAAAATTATAGCTTCTCAGGTGGTCTGCACGGGGTTGGGGTGTCGGTCGTCAACGCGCTTTCCAAGCAGCTCGAGGTGTGGGTGCGGCGGGAGGGCTGCGAATACACCATGAGCTTTGCGCACGGCGAGGTAAAGACCGCATTGCAGAGGATCGGCACGGTGAGCAGACGGACCACCGGCACCACCGTACGGTTCTGGCCCGAGGCGTCGTACTTCGATACTGTATCCCTATCTATCCCACGTCTTAAACATCTGCTGCGAGCCAAGGCGGTGTTGTGTTCGGGACTTCGGGTAGGTCTCATGGACGAGCGCAGCGGCGAGCAGGAACAGTGGTGTTATGAGGACGGGCTTAAGACCTACCTCTCTGATGCGCTTGTCGCGCATGAGCTGCTGCCCGCAGAGCCTTTCATGGGCAGCATGGAAGGCGAGCAAGAAGCGGTGGATTGGGCCGTACATTGGTTGCTCGACGAGGGTGAGGCGGTCGCGGAAAGCTATGTCAATTTAGTCCCTACCCCGCAAGGGGGTACCCATGTGAGCGGGCTCCGCCAGGGCTTGCTCGAGGCCTTGCGCGAATTCTGTGAGTTTCGCAGCCTCTTGCCGCGGGGCGTGAAGCTCACTGCGGAGGATGTGTGGGAACGTTGTTGTTATCTGCTTTCGGTAAAGCTCACGGAACCGCAATTCACCGGCCAGACTAAGGAACGTTTAGCCTCCCGCGCGTGCAACGCGTTTGTCTCCGGCGTGGTGCGCGATTCCTTTAGTCATTGGTTGCACCAGCATGTGGAAACGGGTGAGCGTATCGCAGAGCTCGCCGTCGAGCGCGCGCAGCGGCGGCTCAAAGCCAGCAAACAAGTGATCCGGAAGCGCATTGGGAGCGGGCCGGCGCTGCCGGGAAAACTCGCGGACTGTACCGCACAATACCCCAAGCAAAGCGAGCTATTCTTGGTCGAGGGAGAGTCTGCGGGGGGTTCCGCGAAGCAGGCCCGCGACCGCGAGTTCCAGGCGGTGTTACCGCTGCGGGGAAAGATCCTAAACACTTGGGAGGTCGAGGCCGGGCAGGTTCTTAGCTCACAAGAGGTGCACGATATCGCACTGGCCATTGGGGTAGAGCCGATCTCGGATAAGCTGGAAAGGCTGCGCTATGGCAAGATCTGTATTCTCGCGGATGCCGACTCGGATGGGCAACACATCGCTACCCTACTTTGCGCGCTTTTTGTGCGCCACTTCAGATCCCTGGTCGCCGCGGGCCACGTGTATGTCGCAATGCCGCCGCTGTACCGCATCGATGTGGGCAAAGAAGTCTTTTACGCTCTGGATGAAGAAGAAAAACGGGGGGTTTTGGACCGCATCGCGGCAGCGAGAATAAAGGGCAAAGTCACCGTGCAACGCTTCAAGGGCTTAGGGGAAATGAACCCCATGCAGTTGCGGGAAACGACGATGGCTCCGGACACACGCCGCTTGGTACAGCTTGTGATGCAAACCGATGATGGTACCGAGCAGCTTATCGACATGCTGTTGGCAAAAAAACGTGCATCGGACCGCAGGGCTTGGTTGGAAAAGAAAGGGGATCTCGCCGCGACGTAAAACGACCCGCATAGAGTCGGCGGGTGCGGCGCGCAGCACGCTGCGAGCCTGGGTTTCGATGGGCGTTAGTTTTGATGGTCTACCAAGTCCTGTGATATCGCAGAGGCGTCACGATGCGAATGAAACAATCGGCCCGATCGGCGGGTTACCTACGGTCTTCAGCAGAGACCATGGAGGTGACGGCATTACCGTTTGCTACGGCTGCTCTTTTTCCAAGTGCTCGCAGAAAAGCTGTTTGCTTGCTTAGCGGTTTGTTCCTTTCGTGGCGCGCCCTCGCTGGAGATGGGACGCTGCCTCACCCGCTAACCAAAAGCTTGCACGGTGCGGGGATCCCGAGCGATGCCGTCAGTGTCTTCGTACAAGAGGTCAACAGCGCTAAGGCATCGATCCAGTTTCAGGCAGAACAGGCACGGAACCCCGCCTCTGTTATCAAGTTGTTGACCACTTACGCGGCCTTAGAGATCTTGGGGCCGGCCTACACGTGGGCCACAGAGGCTTATGCAAGCGCTCCCATAGTCGGTACGTACCTAGCCGGTGATTTAATACTCAAGGGCTACGGCGATCCGTTCTTGGTTACGGAACGGCTCTGGACCCTCGTCCAGGGGTTGCGGGCACGAGGCTTAAAGCACATAGGCGGCGACCTGGTCATCGACAATACGTATTTCGCAACAGCACCGGAGAACCGGGGCCGCTTCGACGGGCAACCCGACCGCGCGTACAACGCCCATCCCGATGCCTTGCTCGTTAACTTTCAGGCTGTGCAGTTTACGCTTGCGCCGAACCCGCCGAATACCTCCATTCAGGTTATGGCGCAACCCTGGCCCACCAACCTGCGTGTGAAAAACGCCCTCCGACTCGTCACCGGCACCTGCCGTGACCCGCTCTCACGGCTGCAGATCGTGATCTCCCCGGATAGAAATGGCAGCACTGCATTCTTTGCTGGAGATTACCCGGCAAACTGCGGCGAGATAACGATCAACCGCGTGGTCATGCCGACGGCGGCGTTTGCCTATGGCGTGTTCACGCGCCTGTGGTTAGACCTGGGTGGCGTGCTGGATGGTCGCTTCCGGGTAGCACCCACGCCTGCACAGGCGAGGCGGATCTACGCCATCGAATCACACCCACTTGCCGAGTTGATCCGAGGGATCAATAAATACAGCAATAATGTAATGACCAAGCAGTTGCTGCTGACCCTGGGGGCGGAACGCTTGGGGCCACCGGGCAGCAAGGAGAAAGGGATCACCGCAATCAAAGAATGGCTCAATTCCGAAGGCTTGACGTTTCCTGAGCTGGTGTTAGACGAGGGAGCCGGCCTATCGCGAAAAACGCGCATCGGCGCCCAGAGCCTAGGCCGCTTTTTGCTTCGAGCGTACCGTAGCTCCTACATGCCTGAGTTTCTCTCCTCGCTGCCCATAGCCGGAATCGATGGAACGTTGCGCAATCGCTTGAACAAAGAACCGATCACTGGCCGAGCGCACTTAAAAACCGGACGGATCGACGGCGTCGCCTCCATCGCCGGTTACGTGCAGACGCGCAGGGGACAAACCCTGGTTGTTGTGTGCTTGATAAACCACCCCAGCAGCCACCTGGGCGGGGGAAAGAAGGTCCACGACGCCTTGCTTCGGTGGCTGTACGAGCACGGTTAAGGCGAGGGTGAACCTATGTCCCTTTTTACCCTGTTAGGCTCACCCGACTCGGCAACGGCTCTGTCATGGCCAAGTTCCGAGATGTGCCGGAGGCCTTGACTCACGGCGCAGATGGCGAGAACGCCCTTCAACGCAGGGACGTTGATTGCAATGACCGGTATTTTTTGCGCCATCGTTAAACTTCTGGGTAAGTAAGAAGAAGGATTCGGGGGCGGGGCGATGGGGCTTTTTGCGGCCCGGGAGCGCATGGACATCCGGCCCCTAGGGCGCGTGAACCTGGCCACGACCTACACGTATGTCAGGGAAGATTGGATTGCGGAACGTGGTGGCGAAGTTATGGGAGGTTGGCGAAATTGAAGATCCTAGCCGGTGATATTGGTGGCACTAAGACCAACATGGGCCTTTTTCAAATGGAAGAAGGCGTGCTGAACAAGGAGCCTTCGGCTGCCTACCCCGTCCACCCCAAACCGTTAGCGATGCAGTTGATGGAGAGCAGCAAGGGGACGAGCTCTTTTTTACGCGCTGCATGGTTTTTCGGCAGCGATCGAAACGCGGCTAACAGTGCCACTTGCTGAGCGCCGATCTGATTCAGCGCCGAAAGCCGCCGTCCGAGCTGGCGCTTGAAACGCGAGAATCGCGCCGCTAATTCTCGGCTGCCGGACAGCCACAGCAGGCGCTCGACCGTGAGCCGATATTCGTTTTCAACCATGCCAAAGATCTCCTCGCGCACGGCCGCATCCGGTACCAGCTCTGCATATTTCTTCGCAATCGGAAGATCCACTTGAGCGATCGTCTTCTCCACCTCGTCGATGATCAAGCGGAACAAGCGGTGCCGTTCGAACAGGCTACGCAGCAACCCTTCGCCTTGCGCCCCATTGGCCTTAATGAATTCCGCCAGCGCACTACCTACCCCGTACCATCCCGGAACCAGATGGCGGTTCTGGGTCCAGGCGAACACCCACGGGATAGCCCGCAGATCGGCCAGAGTCTTGGCCCCAAAACGTCGCGCCGGGCGCGAGCCGATATTCAGCAGTGCGAGCTCTTCCACCGGGCTTGCCGCTTGGTAATAGCTCACCAGCCCTGGATGCTCCACCAGCTCTCTATATGCGCGATAAGAATCCTCGGCGAGGGTAGACATGGCCTGTTCGAATTCCGGCCTGGGCTTTAACGCTTGTTCACGACCCGATTGCAAGGTATGCTCGAAGACGCTGGCGGCGAGCAGCTCCATGTGGTACAGCGCCGTGCCGCGGTTTGCGAAGCGAGAGGACACCACCTCACCCTGTTCGGTGACGCGCATGCGACCGCTCACCGAGCCCGCCGGCTGCGCCGCGATGGCATGACCCGTTGGGGCACCGCCGCGGCTCACCGAACCGCCGCGCCCGTGAAAAAAGGCGATGGGCACACCGGCCTCTATGCCTACCTCGGTTAAGCGTTTTTGCGCCAGGCTAAGCTCCCAATTGGAACAAAAGAAACCGCCGTCCTTATTGGAGTCGGAATACCCGATCATGACCTCCTGGAACCCGCCGCGATCATTCGCCGTGCGCCTGACCATAGGTCTATCCAGCAGTTCGCGCATGATATGCGGTGCCGCGCGCAGATCGGCTATGGTTTCAAACAAGGGCACCACGCTCAGAGTGCAGCTTTCGATCCCCTTGGGGTCGGCGAACAGCCCGGCGTATTTTGCCAGCAAGTACACGCCCAATACATCCGCGGCGCTTTGCGTCATGCTCAAGATGAAACCGCCTATCGCTTCGCGGTCGAGATCTCTGCGGTCCTGCCGTATCAGGCGCAACAGATCGAAGGTTGCTTGGGCCTGCTCCGGCAAACCCGAGAATACCCGCTCGCCCCCTAAGGGCTTACTCAGCTCGAGGCGGATCCAGTCCTGCCACTCCCGCGAGTCCTTGCTGGGTTCCTGCCCCGGCTCGCGTCCTGTGATCTCGGCCCAGATCGCGGCCAGGGTCTGATTCGTGACCGTGGTGTTTTGGCGCAGGTCCAGGCTTGCGGTATGGAAGCGGAAGATCTCCACTTCCCGTTTCAAAGGCAAAACGAGCTCGCGTGCGATCCACTGTCCCTCGATCTCATGCAGGCCGGACAGCATCACATCAAAGTCCGCGATCAGCTCATCGGCGCTGCGGTAGTCTCTCTCGTCCGCACCAGGCGGCGCATGACCCTCGCTATCGCGGAGTGTCGCTTCGAGCTTCTGGAGCATGCACACACCGAACTGGCGGAAGATCTCGCCCGGGTTGCGCGCGGCGATGATATCGCCCTCCCCGCTCTCCTCCAGCATCCGCGACAGCGCTTGCTCAAATACGGGAGCAGATTTGACGGCATGCTGGGCGATGCTGAGCGTACGACACAGCTCCTCCAAGCGCTGCCGATAGCGAACTAAACTGGCGCTCCGATAAGCGAACAGGGCGCGGCGCGTGACCTCGTTGGTGACGAAGGGATTGCCATCGCGGTCTCCCCCTATCCAAGAGCCGAGGCGGAAAAACGGCAAAACACGCAAGCTGCGTCCCGGGTAGTATTGATTGAGCGTACGTTCAAGCTTCTCCAGCAACTCCGGTGCCCGCTCAAACAGTGCGTCGCGAAAAAAATGCAGACCCCAAGCGACTTCCTGCTCCACGGTAGGCTTCTCCAAGCGTAACTCACCGGTCAACCACAGAAGATCGATCTCCGCCCGCAGTTGTTCGACAAAACCCTGCCTTTCGCGCGCCGTCCAGCGCTCCGGCTCCATCTGTACCAGCAACAGATAGATGCGGCGATGGATCTCCAACACGGTCACGCGCTTGGCTTCAGTAGGATGGGCCGTGAGCACCGGACGGATACGCGCGTGTCGGATCAGCTCATCGATTTCTTTGGCCGAGATCCCGGCATTCGCGGCCGCCGACAGCACATGCGCGAAGGTACCCGCGACTTGGTCCGCACCCCGCTCTTTTTCGATCAAGCGGCGGCGACGCATACCGGCGTTCTGCTCGACGATGCTGAGCAGTTGGAACCAGATCCCGAAAAGCTGAAGACTGCGCAGCAAGAACGGCGCATCGGCCGACGACGCCGTTTGCTTTTCGAAGAAAATCGCCTCTAATCGGGGTTCCCGGATGCGAATAACGTCAAGCAGCAACGAGCCGAGCAGCGCAATCGTTTCCTCCGCATATGCGGCCGCCCGCGCCGCAATCGAAGCATCCTCCGGCGGGTCTGGATTGTTACCGACAGGGCCGGGTTCTTGTTCAGTCACACAACACGGTCACCCGGCTCCTTCCCGGCAAAAAAGGCCTTGAGGTTTTGCACCACTCGCATGCCCATGGCGATGCGCGTGTCCCGCGTAGCGCTGCCCAAGTGGGGGAACAGCACCACGTTTTCCATGCTCAACAGCGCTTCAGGCACCGCCGGCTCCCCTTCGTATACGTCCAGCGCCGCGCCGGCGATGGTGCCGCTTTTTAAGGCTTCTACTAGGGCCTGCTGATCCACGACATCGCCGCGGGCGCTGTTGATCAAAAACGCCGTTCGCTTCATGAGACTCAAGCTTCCGGCATTGATCAGATGGTAGGTTTCCTTACCGCCGGGGCAATGCAAGGAAACAAAATCCGCCTGCTCCAGCACCTGTTCTAACGATCCGCACGGCACAGCCCCCACGGCATTGGCAAGCGCTGCCGGCGGTGGAAACGGATCATGGAACAAAATGCGCATCCCAAAGCCCAAATGCGCCTTGTGGGCCATCGCCCGAGCGATGCGCCCGAAACCTATGAGCCCCAGCGTCTTACCGGTAACCTTGGTTCCAAGCATGTGGGTAGGGCGCCAGCCGGTCCAGGACTTGGTGCGCACATGGCGTTCACCCTCCCCGGTGCGCCGCGCCACCATCAGCATCAAGGTCATGGCAATGTCCGCAGTACAGTCGGTCAGGACCTCGGGCGTATTGGTGACCACCAATCCCCTTTTCTTGGCCGCTTCCGCATCGATGTGGTTAAACCCCACCCCAAAGTTGCCGAGGATGCGGGCGCGCAGCGGTTCGGCGCCCAGCACCTCGGCCGAAATCTTGTCCGAAACAGTAGGACACAGGGCATCCGTGCGGCCCAATGCGGCCTTTAGCTCCGCCGTGCTCATGGGTTGGTCTTGCGCGTTCAGCTCGACATCGTAGTGCTCTTGCAGGTGGTGCTCGACTTCTTCCGGCCAGCGGCGGGTGACGATGACTTTGGGTTTGCTCATGACCTTGCCTTTGCTAAAAACGGTCTTTCGAGGTCTGGCGCAGATAGTCTTGTGCGGCGGCCACGCCGCTGCCAAGCTCGATGGGGATCCCTAAATCTTTCATCGCCATCTCGGCACCGGTGATCGGCGTTAGGATCATCAACTCGTTCATGTCCCCTAGGTGCCCAATGCGAAATGCCTTCCCCGCGATCTTGGCGAGGCTGATGCTCATCGCTAAGTTATAACGCCGGTATGCATGCCGCACCACCTCGTTGCCATCGAATCCTTCCGGCACGTAGATCGCGCTCACCGTATCCGAATGCCACTTGGGCTCTTTGGCGACCAACTTCAAGCCCCAGGCCGCCACCGCCCGCCGCACGGCTTCGGCCATGCGGTGATGGCGCGCGAACACGTTCTCTAAGCCTTCCTCAAACAGGAGATTCAGCGATTCACGCAGACCGCGGAGCAGATTCATAGGCGGCGTGTAGGGGAAGTACCCGAGGTCATTGGTTTTGATCATATCCCCGAAGTCGAAAAAGCAGCGTGGACATTTCGCGGCCTTGTTCGCTTCTAAGGCTTTCTCGCTGGCGCAGACGATGCCAAGACCCGTGGGAAGCATGAATCCTTTCTGCGAACCGCTGATGGCCAGATCCACCCCCCACTCGTCCATGCGAAAGTCGATGCTGGCGATGGAACTGACCCCATCGACCACCAGCAAGGCCGGGTGCTTGCAGGCATCCATCGCGCGGCGCACTGCGGCGACATCGCTGGTCACCCCGGTCGCGGTTTCATTGTGTGTGGCCAGCACCGCCTTGATCTCGTGGGCCTTATCCGCTTCGAGGATCTGGGCGTACTTTCCCACCGGCACTCCCTCTCCCCAGTCAACCTCCAGAGCGTGGACTTCCAGATTATGGCGTTGGCACATATCGATGAACAGATTGCTGAAGTGACCGAACCCCGAAGCCAGCACTCTATTCTCCGGAGAAAGAGTGTTGGTGATCGCCGCCTCCCAGGCCCCGGTACCCGACGCCGGATAGATGAAAACGCGCCCGGTCTGGGTTTTAAAGACTTTTTTCAGGTCCTCGTACAGCGGTTTGGTAAACCCCGGGAGGTCCAAGGCGCGCATATCCTCC
>JBOHHR010000167.1:0-3630 GCA_050725475.1 Gammaproteobacteria bacterium
ACATTGGGATAGTGGAAGTTCCTGAACGCTTCCAGGAGATCCATCTGCGAGCGGGAGGTTTCGATGGTGATCACATCGGCGTCCATGTCCGCGATCTGGGCGATGATATCGTTGAACTCCGAGTAGCACATGTGGGTATGGATCTGCGTTTTATCGCGCACACCGGAAGACGCCAAGCGAAAGCTGTCCACCGCCCAGCGGAGATAATTTTCCTGATCGGCCCGGCGTAGCGGCAATCCCTCGCGGATGGCCGGTTCGTCGATTTGAATGATACGCAAGCCCGCCTGTTCTAGATCGCACACCTCGTCTCTAATCGCCAGGGCGAGCTGTATCGCTGTGTCGCGACGGGGCTGATCGTCCCGCACGAACGACCATTGCAGAATGGTCATCGGCCCGGTGAGCATGCCTTTGACGGGTTTTTTCGTGAGCGATTGGGCGTAGGCGCTCCAGCGCACCGTCATGGCGCCTTTGCGCGCCACATCGCCAAAAATGATCGGCGGTTTGACGCAACGAGAGCCGTAGCTTTGCACCCAGCCGTGCTGCATGAAGGCGCAGCCCTCCAACTGTTCGCCGAAGTATTGCACCATGTCGTTGCGTTCGGCCTCGCCATGCACCAGCACGTCCATCTCGATCTCGTCTTGCCAGCGGACCACTGTCTCGATTTCCCATTCGATGGCCGCTTCATAGGCCGTTAGGGTGATCTCACCCCGGCGTAGTTGGGTGCGCAACGCTCTAAGATCGGCGGTTTGCGGAAACGAGCCGATGGTGGTGGTCGGGAATAGTGGCAGTTTCAAAGCGTCGCGCTGTTTGCGCTGCCGTTCCGGGAAGGGGCTTGCGCGCTGCAGATCGGCCGGGGTGATAGCCTCAATACGCGCTTTTATCTCCTGCTTGTGGATGAGCTTGGACGTCCGGCGGCTTTCGATGGCCACCATGTTTTCCACCAGTTGCTTGGCGTATCGAGCATGCGTGTCCGGAGATGCTAGACGGGCGATGGTCTTGACCTCATTCAGCTTCTGCCGGGCAAATGCCAGCCAGCTCTTGACCTCCCCTGGCAACATCGCCTCATCGGTTTCCAGCATCAGATCATAAGGTACATGGAGCAACGAGCAAGAGGGTGCCACCATCACGCGTTGGGGGCCGATGTTTTCGATCGCCTGGGCGATAAGTTCTAGTGAACGGGAGAAATTGTTTTTCCAAAGGTTGCGGCCGTCTACAACACCCAGGGACAAGGCCAGTTCCATCGGCGCCGCGGGCAATACGGCATCCAATTGATCCGGCGCCCGCACCAAGTCCACGTGCAAGGCATAAACGGGCAGACTCACCGCCAACGCGGTGTTGTCGCGCAAGCCTTCAAAATAGGTGGCGACTATGATTTTTATCTCCGGCACAGCCTCCTTCAGGCGATCGAACGCGGTACGGTAGGCCGCGCGCGCTGCCCCATCCAAATCCATCGTAAGACAAGGTTCGTCGATCTGAATGTAGTCCGCACCCGCTTCCTTGAGTGTGCGCAATAACTCGACATAGACGGGCAGCAACCGCTCGATCAATTGAATGCGGTGGAAGCCGTCTTCTTTTTCCTTACCCAGCAATAGATAACTCACCGGGCCGATTAGCACTGGCTTGGCCTTGATCCCAAGCGTCTTGGCTTCCTTGAATTCCTCGACCGCCTTGAGCGACCGCAGCCCGAACGTCTGCGCTTTACGGAACTCCGGGACGATGTAGTGATAATTGGTATCGAACCATTTCGTCATCTCCATGGCGATGAGATCGAGACCTTCTTTCTGATAACCCCGCGCCATGGCGAAATAAATCTCCAGATCAGAACGTGCGGCGAGCGACGCGTAACGAGACGGAACGGCGCCTAGCGCCAGCGTCATGTCGAGCACCTGATCGTAGAATGAAAAATCGTTGCACGGGATGAGAACGATGCCGGCGTCCTGCTGAGCCCGCCAATGCGCCTGTCTCAGACGCTTACCCGTGGCGACTAAATCATCGAGCGTGGACTGCCCTGCCCAGTACCGTTCGCAGGCGTTTTTGAGTTCTCGGTGCTTGCCGATGCGGGGGTAACCCAGATTGTGGGTTGTAATCATTGCTTCTCTCCCTAAAAATCGCGTGGAAATACCTATGACGTGATCCGCAGGAAAGGGAACGAGCAATAGAAAGTGGCTTGGTCACACGTGCGTGACCGATACTTTGTTATGCTCGACTATGCGCTTCAACCCGCGGACGCATCGCCGTTATGGACAAGGTAGGTCTCCTGGCTTGTAACAGCTTTCGCCGTCCTTCCCGACCTTCTGGTCAGTGGACATCGTCGGGCGAAAGCTTCGCGTTACTTACAGTTGCGCGTCAGCTCGTGATTTGCACACGATTCCCTGTTATTTCGCCGTTAAGCAAAACCTTATCCTATTATTAGCTTAGCCAAAACAGGCGCCTGCTGTCCACCGCCGGACGCAAGGCAGAGCACATTCTTGCCGCACAGATCTCCCAACCATGATGCTGGGACTGCTCGTGTCCGCGTGAGAAATCACCTCCCATACACCATCCCGAGCGGCGCGGATGACTTCAGGGTTGACGGGTGTTGACCACTCGCTACCCGCGGACGATCCGCGGTTCCACGTTTCCCGATTATGCTCGGCGCGCCGCCGTTTGCCGCGTCCGAGCGGGGCGGTGTATGCCCGGCATGGGCGTGAACTCATGGGCTGAACGTCCGGTAGGAGAACCTACATCGTTAACCTGGTTAACGATGATAACTGCTGGGGTGGTTATACCAGCCTTGATTGTTGCCATGCAGTGCGTTAGCCTGAAATTATCTTTAGTCAGCATTCCTGGTGGGCCGATCGGCGTTTATGAACGCGCTGCAATGGCAGCCGTTGGTGGGCTACATCAAAGTGAATGACAAACAGCGATGTTTATCCGCCAGCTCTACTACCTCATGACTCTGGCTAAGGAGCGGCATTTCGCCCGCGCAGCGGAACTCTGCAACGTTTCGCAGCCAGCGCTGTCGGCAGCTATTCAACATCTGGAAGATGAGCTCGGGGTCGCCATCGTCCAGCGTGGGCAGCGCTTCGAAGGCTTTACCCCCGAGGGCGAGCGCCTGCTTATCTGGGCCCGGCGCATCGTGGATAACTGCGAGAGTTTGCGCCAGGAAGCGACCGTTGCGTGTAAGCAATTGACCGGAACCTTACGCCTCGGGGCTATCCCGACCGCTCTGCCAGTTGTACCGCTACTCACGGCGCCCTGTCTGGCGGCACATCCCGGCATTCGACAGGTGGTGCTGTCGCTGTCGGCCGAGCAGATCATCCGTCAGCTTGATGACTTCGATCTCGACCTCGGGATCACTTACCTCGAAGACCAGCGCCTGCCGGGCTTTCGCGTGCTACCTTTGTACCGTGAGCGCTACGTGCTGCTCGCGCGCGATGCCACCCTGCTTGGCCAACGGGAGGCCATAAGCTGGCAGGACGCGGCGGGTCTGCCGCTTTGCCTCTTGACACCAAATATGCAAAATCGGCGCATCATCGATGCCGCATTCCGGCAGGCTTGTGTCTCAGCCCGGGTGGCGGTCGAGACCGACTCCCTCTTCGCACTGTATTCTCACGTCCGCTGCGCCGGGCTTTACAGCATCGTGCCGCA
>JBOHHR010000168.1:0-2940 GCA_050725475.1 Gammaproteobacteria bacterium
GAAGAAATTCCGATAGCTTGGCCGTATGTGCGAGCACGGAGTCACACAGCAACCCCCGCGCAGGACCATTTGGTTGCACATAAATTTTGCGTTGTATTCGCCTAAGGCGCCGGCCGGAGTTCGATATCCGGGATAGGGTAAGTAGGCGCTGGCGGTCCATTCCCAAGTGTCGCCGAAAAGCTGCTGCAGGTCAGACGGATCGTGCCGCTGTTTGGCCACAGTCGGATGCAGCAGCCCGCATTCAAGGAAGTTACCTTCCGGCACGCCTATCGTTTGCGCCGCGTGCTCCCATTCCACCTCTGTGGGCAGTCTAGCGCCCTTCCAAGCCGCATAGGCAGACGCTTCGTAGTAGCTCACGTGACAGACTGGAGTATGATGAGAAATCGTGCGTAAGCCGGCAAGTGTCAGCTCGTGCCATCTATCCCCACGCTTTTCCCAATAAAGAGGAGCTTGCCAGCCGTTTGCCTGAGCCGTCGACCAACCGTCCGATAACCACAGCTCCGGTCGCCCATAGCCCCTATCCTCGATAAACTCCAGGTACTCGCCGTTGGTGACCAGACGGGTCGCCAGAGCAAACGCTGCTCCCCGGACATGGTGCCTGGGCGTTTCGTTGTCGAACCCAAACCCCCCACCTTGGTGGCCTAGCCAGCGGGTGCCTGCCGCATGATAAAGCCATTGCATAGCCGGTGCGGCCTCGGTTGTGGATTGGGCGCAGCCCTGATACGCAGGCTTCAAAGGATTGCAGGAAAATAAGTGCTTGATGTCCGTTAACATCAACTCCTGGTGCTGCTGCTCATGCTGTAAGCCCGTCTCCACCAGATCGGCGGTGTTTCCCTGGAAACCGCGGCCTTGGTCATGCAGGCGCATGATGTGCTCGTCCACATGTTTGCGGTAAGCCAGCACAATGTCGAAGTTCGGACGGGTGAGTAAGCCTCGTTGTGGTCTCGGATGTTGAGCGCCCACGCTGTGATAGTAGGAATTGAATAGCACCTTGTAGCTGGGGTCGAATGGCTTGTAGTCCGGGTCGCGCCCCAGAACGAAGGTCTCAAAAAACCAACTGGTGTGCGCAAGGTGCCATTTGACCGGACTCGCGTCGGGCATGGACTGGACGGCGCAGTCTTCGGAGCTTAGGGGTGCGCACAGCCTATAAGAGGTATCGCGCACGGCGAGGTAACGACTGAGCAGGCCCGGATGAGTGCCGACTGTTTCGGAGCGTTCGGGTTTTTCTACCTGGGCTTGTTTCAAGCGGGCACCTCTGATCCGGATGATTTCTCGACAGCGTCAAGGGTAAACGAGGCTCGCTCGATCTCGAACCGATAGGCGAGGGTTTGTTGTGCCTTCCCCGTCTCATCGAAGGTCCTCTCCGCGAACAAGAGTTGGCCTGCCTGGTCCAGCATGACAACCGTGGAGCTTCTCGTGCCGTAGCCTGGACTGCGGACGAACAACGGTGACAGCTGCCGCTCCCATTCCAGGCCTATGCCGGTATCCGGCAGCAGGTGATCGGGCGCAATTTCCGTGTCGACCAGTACCCGAAACAGTGGTTCGATCGCTAAAGCCGTGTGGGCGTCCAACAAACGGGCTAGCGCCTGTGCGGTCTTTTGCACCTTAAGCCAGGGCGTATCGAGAACGCCATTGCTGAGGCCATAGATGCCGGGCGCCAGCCTGTTGCTCTTGCCTTGTATGCTCGCGTAGTAGAAAAGTCCGGTTTCATCGCCTACCAATAGATTAAAGTGATTATAGCGGCGGCGCTCATGATGCACCCCGTCAAGATAGGCGGCGGCGGTATCTCGCCCCATGAGGAAGGAGCTGACCAAGGTCCCGCGAGAGCAAGCGGAGGGATGCCGGACGCGCGGGTCGCGAAAATTGGTGATCGCGGCGAAACGGCCTCCCCGGTCAAATCCTAACCAGGTTCCGCCGCTCACCTCATCGCGTCCAGCGAGGATCCCGCGCTGCTCCGGCCAAAACATCGCCGGCCTGGTCGGGCGGGAGTAAAACTCGTCCCTGTTTGCGATCACAACCAGCGGGTAGCGAGGGTTATTGTGATATGAGAGGGCGATGAGACACATGGCGGGTTAGACCGTGCACCGTTTAATATGTATCCCGCACGGTAAAGATGTTACCGCAGACGCTGGATATCGGGTCTGATAACCGAACGGAGCCGTCGACAAAGCGGTCGTTGCAACTTCGTTGCGACAAGCGCTTGGATTTCATACATGCTCACATGCTAGAATTCCAACAAGAAACCGCGTGCCGGAAAGCGGGGGAGATCCTGGGCGCGGTCATCAGCTCTCGACTTGTGTGCTATTGGTTGGGTTCTGATGGGGTTCTTTCAATAGCACTGCAATCGAAGAGTACATTGATGAATATTTACGTTGGCAACCTAGCGTATCAATTGAGCGAAGACGAATTGCGCAATGCCTTTGCGGAATACGGTGAAGTAACTTCAGCGAAAATCGTGATGGATAAAATAAGCGGTAAGTCCAAGGGATTCGGGTTTGTTGAGATGCCCATGGCGACAGAGGCCGAAGAGGCCATTCGCCGCCTCGACGGGTTTTTACTCAATGGGAGAAATATCCGCGTCAACGAAGCTCGCCCGCGAACCGAGGAGCATCGCAGCCCGCGCTTTAATCGCGCAGGTTAGCATCCGGTTAAACAACGCCTACCGCGCTAGAGGATGGAACCGCTTTGGGGCTGGTGGTACCTAAAGCGCTCCAGATGAGTTCCTTTGACTAATCATCGCTAAGTGCTCAGAGCCGGTTCCAAACCGCTAGCGGCCTAATCCCTGCCCACGATCTCCTTGCCCATGTTTTGACAGTTAAGATAAAACTCACACCCGGCTCGCGCGGACATCGTAACTTGTCAGGGGCCAATGGATGTGGTGAAGGCCAAATAGGATCGGATCCCGGCGGGAACAAGGGAATCGAGGGCTCGGCATGCGCT
>JBOHHR010000169.1:0-8532 GCA_050725475.1 Gammaproteobacteria bacterium
CGCCGCAAGTGTACCAAGTGGCCGCGAACGGCGGTCGTCCAGAGCGGATCACGTTGGGGATGGGGCCTTATAACGCACGGCCCAGCTATTCCCATGACGGCCGTTTGATGGCGCTGGTGCATGGTGAAGGCGGGAGCTACCGCATCGCCGTATTGGATCTCGCGAGCCGCGATCTGCGCGTGCTCACCGACTCGCGCTTAGATGAATCACCCAGTTTTGCGCCTAACGGCACTCGGATCATCTACGCGACGGTGGGAGCGCGCGGCACGGAGCTGGCGGCGATTTCCGTGGATGGCGCTGTGCGACAACGCCTTGCAACGTCACGGGGCGAGGTGCGGGAACCGGCTTGGGGACCGCTGCGCCGGTGGTAAGATATTTTTTTTCAATCGAGGAGATCAGTAGCCATGAAAAAAGTCCTAGTGTTTTTATCCATCGCGATCACAACCGTTGCGCTTTTAGGGTGCCAGAGTGCGGAGGAGTTTACCCGTACTTCAGACGAAGGTACGCTAACAGAGGGTGAGCCGGGAGAAGACGAGGCGGGCGCACGCACCCACGGGGTGGATGAGAGCAGCGGTCCGCGGGCCGGCGGCTTGAATGATCCCGAAGGCCGTCTATCGGTGCGCGTGATCTACTTCGATTACGACAGCAGCGAGGTGAAGCCGGAGTACCAGCCGGTGATCGAAGCCCACGCGCAGTATTTGACCCAGAACCCGAATGCTGTGCTGACGATCGAGGGGCATACGGACGAACGGGGTTCGCGCGAGTACAATCTGGCCCTGGGCGAGCGCCGGGCACAGGCGGTAAGCCGGCAGCTGGTTTTGCTTGGTGCATCCAACGCTCAGGTCCGAACGCTCACGTATGGTGAGGAACGTCCCGTGGCCGAGGGCCACGAGGAGCAGGCGTATGCCATCAACCGCCGCGCGGAGCTCGTGTACTAGGAATAAACGATGTTACAGATAACACACCGCTTAGCGGGGATCATGGCGTTGTCGGTCCTGGCGCTGTCTTCTGCGGCGGAAGAATGGGCGCCCGTGGTCGAGCCCGGGCAAGGCTATGAGGATCAGCCGTCCACGCCGCCGACCACCAACCAAGGGCTTTTCAACTTGTTGAACCAAGTTGAGTCGCTGCAACGGGAGGTTCGGGATTTGCGCGGTGCGCTCGAAGAGCAAAGCCACCGCCTGCAACAATTGGAAAAGCGTCATCAGGAGATCTCGGGTGATCTAGACCGGCGCCTGCAAACCGTCGAGTCGGTGGGTGGGAACCCGACCGCCGGGCTTGATGCGGCGGCTGCGCCGAGCCCAGCGACTGCGGCCCTTGCTCCTGAAGGTATGGCCCCGGCACAATCTTCCCCCACGGGACCTCTCCCGGCAACCGGGGCGGATATCGAGCTTGCGCCGAATGCCCCGGAGGCAGAGAAGCAGACCTACCAGCAGGCCTTTGGTTTGCTCAAAGCCGGGCAATACGATAACGCCATCGCGGGGTTTATCGGCTTCCTTGCCCAATACCCCAACAGCGCCTATGCGGACAACGCGCAATATTGGGTCGGTGAAGCGTATTATGTGACGCGAAAATTCGATCCGGCGATCATGGAATACTCCAAGCTGATGCAGGCCTATCCAGACAGTGCAAAGGTCCCCCATGCGTTACTCAAGATTGCCTACAGTTACGATGAGTTGGGGCAAAAGGCCGAAGCTAAAGCCAAGCTGCAAGAGCTGATCAAAAGCTATCCGGGCAGCACCGCTGCCAAGCTGGCGGAAGAACGGCTGCAACGCCTAGCGCTCCCCTGATGAGCACGAGCACGCTGGAACCCCAAGTTTCTACGCCGATCGGCGAGGGCGCGAAGCCTGGCTCCCTGCTCAGGATCACCGAGATCTTCTACTCACTTCAGGGCGAGACCAATCGGGTCGGACTGCCCACCGTGTTTGTTCGCCTCACGGGTTGTCCATTGCGTTGCCGCTATTGCGATACCGCTTATGCCTTTCATGGCGGCCGAAACATGTCTCTAGACGAAGTATTGCACGAGGTCATGCGCTATCAAGCGCACTACGTCACGGTGACCGGGGGCGAACCCTTAGCCCAGCGTTCTTGCCCCGCGCTGCTTAAGCGCCTGTGCGATGCGGGTTTTGCGGTCTCCTTAGAAACCAGTGGGGCCGTGGATGTCTCCGCGGTCGACCGGCGGGTAATGAAAGTGCTGGATCTAAAGACGCCGGGTTCCGGCGAGACGGATAAAAACCGTTATGCAAACCTCCGCTTGCTGTCCGAGCACGACCAGGTCAAGTTCGTGGTTTGCGATCGCGGGGACTATGACTGGGCCAAGGAGAGCTTGACACGATTTCATCTGCCTGAGTGCTGCGAAGTCTTATTTTCTCCCGCCAGCGGGCACCTAGCGCCCGTTATCCTGGCCGAGTGGATTTTAGCCGACAGACTTCCCGTGCGCTTTCAGATCCAATTGCATAAATATCTGTGGGGGGATGTCCCGGGAAGATGAAGCGCGGTCTGGCTGCTCGTTCGCAATAGAAGACAAAGGAGATCCGAATGTACAAGCAGATATCCGACGACATTGTCCAAGACTACTATCAGCAAAACTTCCCCAATGATGGGCAACGCTTCGTCGCTTGGTATCTGCGCAATATTCACCTCCGAGACCCCATTCAAGCGCGTGACGATATCACTGACGGTGCCGACGACAAGCAAATTGATGCAATTTTCGTAGATGAGGACCGGCGAACCGTATTCGTAGTCCAAGGCAAGTTCATCGGGGAAACAGCAGTTGACGCCGAGCCGCTTCGGGAAGTCTTGTCGGCATGGATACAAATGCGGGACTTGGTGCGCCTTCAGGAAGTGGGCAACAATAAGCTAAAGCAGAAGTTGGCTGAAGTAGCACGAGCATTGGAAGAAGATGAACACGAAGTGTGCTTCGAATTGATCACAACAGCCGGACTAACCGAGAGTGCACGCAACGATTTGGCAACCTTCCAAAAGCAACTTGCGGAACTTTCCGCAAAGGACGAGTTTCCGGCGACATTGATGCTTGTCAATGAGGACGAGATACGCCGACGCTACGACATCGCACTTGAAAGGGAGAATCCATCGCTATCCCATGCTCTAGACCTGAGCCTGTGCCAAACATTGCCGGTCAAGATAGCAGGCACCCAAGTTATAATCGCTGTGGTCCCGCTCTCTGAATGCATTAAGTTTCCGGGCATTAAAGATGGCACACTCTTCCAGAAAAACGTCCGTCAGAGCCTTGGGTTAAGTAACGCGGTGAACAAGGGAATCAAAACCACCATTTATGGAGACCGGCACCGTGACTTTTTCTTTTTCCACAATGGTATAACGGCCATCTGCAACACGATGGAAACCAAAGATTCCAAACTCCACCTTCACGGCGTGAGCGTGGTCAATGGCTGCCAATCACTGAATACCATTTTGAGCTGTAGCGAGCGGGTAAAAACACTGACCGACACAAGCCTGTTGTTCCGATTCTACGAAATTCCGCAGAGAGAGCGTGCGGACAAGATTAGCATAAACACGAACTCCCAAAGCGCAGTCAAACCCCGCGACCTGCGCAGCAATGACCGAAGAGTCCTGAAGCTCAAACATTCATATGAACAGAAGTATCCATCGGGATACTTCGTCAGCAAGCGAGGTGAAGTCCCTCCTGCAGACAAAGACAAAACCATGGTTGTCGACCTGTCTGAACTAGGCAAACACCTCATTTCATGGCATTCGCAACGTCCCAATGTTGCCTATAGTGAAACTAAGATATTCGATAAGTATTTCGAGCAACTTTTCAAGCGTGAATATCGCAGCGAAAACGTGCATGCGTTGAGTTATTGGATGAGCCGTGTTTGGAAGGCGTGGGGGAAAGACAATCCACTCGGCTTAAATGAGACATTGTTGGTCATGCGCGCTTATGCACCATATCATCACCTCTACGCGCTTTCCATGTGCTTCGCAATCGCCAATAACCAGGCTGATCGAGTTCCCGATCCGCATGCTTGCCTTGTCAAGGCACAGGCGGCTGGGATGGTCGATGATATCGTTAAAATTGGCGGCATCAGTTTGAACATGGCACTTGAAGCGGCAGCCAACGAAATGCAGCCAGCAAATCGTGTTTTCAGTCCACAAAACTGGATCAAAGCCAAAACATGTCTGGCTGGGATCAATTTCGCGATCCGCAACTACTTCAGCATGTTGCCGCTGATGCCGCAAGGCGGGAAAGAAATGAAGGCAAAACTAGATGCGGCGCTGTTGTTGGAGGTAGGGGACTTTGAGTACAGGTGGGCAGCAGACTAAGTTGCGAACAAGGCGCTGCACTGCTGCGCTCCATTCCCGCCAGTGAGCTCGTTAGCCGTCCAAAATCCACCAGACATTCAGAAAATGGAAGCCCTTCAAAAAACGGTTCATGAGTGCCTACTCGATAAAGCCGACTTTTTTAGAATCGATACCAATAGAAAGCTCGACTCAGGATCTCGCGCATCACTCGGGCAGTTCATGACACCAGCCTCTGTCGCTGGCTTCATGGCTACCCTATTTGACCATGTTCGGGGCAATGTGATCCTGCTAGACCCGGGCGCGGGAGTTGGAAGCCTGACCGCCGCATTTGTCCAGGAGATAACTGGACGCGCTATAAAACCGATGCGGATTCAGGTAGACGCGTACGAAATAGAACCGCTAATGTTGGAGCATCTGGCATCGGTCCAGCAAGACTGTGAGCGTGTTTGCACCCGCAGTGGCATTCAATTCGCAGGCCGGTCTATCAAAGACGACTTCATTAACCGTGGGGTGACGTTCGTGTGTGAAGGCGGTGGCTTATTCGGTGCTGAACCGCGCGAGTACACCCATTGCATCATGAATCCTCCGTACAAAAAGATCCGAAGCGATTCGGACTATCGTGTTTGGCTGCGGCAGATTGGAGTCGAGACCTCAAACCTGTACAGCGCCTTCCTCGCAATTGCGATAAAGCTGCTAGCAACCGGCGGGGACTTGGTTGCCATCGTTCCCAGAAGCTTCTGCAATGGCGTTTACTTTAGACCGTTCCGTGAACTGCTCTTGGGAGAAATGGCGCTTAGGCGTCTCCATGTCTTTGATGCGCGCGACCAGGCGTTCAAGGATGACGATGTCCTCCAAGAAAACATTATCTTCCATGCGGTGAAAGGGGCCGAACAAGGGCGGATCATCATCACCTCCAGCAGTGAGCCAGGCTCTGAGTGTATGACTCACCGGGAGGTAGATTTCGACAAGGTAGTTAAGCCTGGAGACCCTGATCAGTTCATCCACGTCGCCGTCAGCGATTTCGACCAAATGGTTGTAGACCGTATGACCATCTTCACGCATTCTCTTACAGACTTGGGTCTCGATGTCTGTACTGGGCCAGTAGTGGACTTCCGCCTTCGGGCCGATATACAGCATCAGCCGGGTAACGGGGCCTATCCCCTTATCTATCCAGGACATTTCAGTAGCAACTACGTGCAGTGGCCGAAGCTCGAAGGTAAGAAAGCAAATGCCATCGTCGAATCGAGCAAGAGCAGTCGATGGTTGATGGCGAATGGGTGGTACGTGCTCACCCGACGTTTCAGTTCCAAAGAAGAACGGCGCCGTATCGTCGCCGCCATCCACGATCCCGCAAAAGTACCGGGTGATAAGATCGGTTTTGAGAACCACCTGAATGTGTTTCACCACAACAATGGCGGTCTTGACTCAACTGCCGCAAAGGGACTCGCGCTGTACCTTAGCTCAACGCTGGTGGACCTCTACTTCCGACAGTTCTCTGGCCATACCCAGGTTAATGCGGCAGATTTCAGGATGATGCATTACCCTGACCTCGATACACTCGCGAAACTTGGGAGTAAGGTCGATGGAGCCTTTCCTAGCCAGGAAGATGTAGACGGACTGATTGATGCGGAAATCGACACCATGACCAAACAGGAAAAGAAGAGTAACCCAGTTAAGGTGCAACGAAAGATTCAGGAGGCACTGACCCTATTGGAGGCTCTTGGTCTTCCACGAGGCCAGCGAAATGAACGATCTGCTTTAACTCTCTTGGCACTGCTCGACCTAAAGCCAACGGATAAATGGAAGGACGCCAGAGATCCCTTGATAGGGATTACTCCCATCATGGATTTCGCTAGAGATTATTATGGCCGGAGCTATGCCCCGAATACCCGGGAAACATTCCGGCGTCAAACGATGCATCAGTTCGTGGATGCTGGGATTGCCGTTCCGAATTCTGATCGTTTGGATCGCCCCGTGAACAGCCCAAAGTGGTGCTATCAGATTGAGGCAGACGCCTTGGTGCTGGTGCGAACCTTTGGCGATAAGGGTTGGCAGGCAAAGCTCGCGCCCTATCTAGGGAAGCGGAAAAGTTTAGCCGAGCGGTACGCCAAGGAGCGAGCGATGCAGATGATTCCCTTGGTCGTAAATCGGGACACGGAACTGGCCTTGACGCCTGGGGCACACAGTCAGCTTATCAAGGACATCATCGAGCAGTTCGGCCCTAGATATGCGCCGGGTTCGGTGGTGCTATACGTGGGTGACACCGGATTCAAGATGGCACACTTTGACGAGAAAGCCTTTAAGACGCTTGGACTCACCTTCAATAGTCACGGGAAATTTCCCGATGTAGTATTGCATGAAAAAAAGAAGAATTGGTTGTTCCTGATTGAATCAGTGACGAGTCATGGGCCTGTAGATGCCAAACGGCACTCTGAGTTGTCTTCCTTGTTTGCAGGAACTAAAGGAGGGCTAGTCTATGTAACTGCGTTTCCTGATCGACAAACAATGGCCAAGTACCTACCCGAGATCAGTTGGGAGACAGAAGTATGGGTAGCTGATGCACCCAGCCACCTTATCCACTTCAATGGCGAGCAGTTCTTGGGTCCGTATAAGGAAGACAGCTAAACAGGTCTCCAGACGAAAGCAGCACGGAGAGGATGAAGAGTTATGAAAAGCAGCGTGTCGCAGACCCTGATCCACAATCACGATTTGGTCAACCCTCCGTCATCTCGAAGTCAATCCTGTCCGAGGATTGAGCTATCGTTTTTATAGCTGCCTGCTTTCGTCGTGAATTTTTTCTCGCTCGTCTTCTTCCTTGCGCTTATCGCCCAAACGGCGGTGCATCTGTGGCTCGATGGCCGCCAAATACGCCACGTGCGGCACCATCGTCAAAGGGTTCCCCAAGCCTTTGCCGCCCAGATACCACTTGCCGATCACCAGAATGCCGCCGATTACACCGTCACTCACGCCCGCTTTGCTCAGTGTGAGCTTTTGTCGGCGAGCGTGCTGCTCCTTGCATGGACCCTAGGCGGGGGGCTCAATCTGCTGGATCGGGCTTGGCGACACCTCGAGTTGTCCGATCTGACCACCGGGGTAGGGGTCATGCTTTCGGCCTTTGCCCTCATGGCGCTGTTGGACCTTCCGGCAGCGCTGTATCGCACCTTTGTGATCGAGGAGCGCTTCGGCTTCAATCGCACGACGCCTAAGTTGTTTTTCGTCGATCGGTTAAAACGAGCGCTCCTGCTGCTCGGGCTGGGGATCCCCTTGGCGACGTTAGTGCTGTGGTTGATCGGGAGCTCGGGTCCGCTGTGGTGGCTCTCGGTATGGGTCGCTTGGCTTGGCTTTAGCTTGTTGATGAGCTGGGCGTATCCGGTGTTTATCGCGCCCCTATTTAATGAGTTCCGAGCGCTTGAGGATTCCGAGCTCAGAGGCCGCATCGAGGCGCTGCTGGCGCGAAACGGATTCTCGATCACGGGTTTTTTTGTCATGAACGGCTCGCTGCGCTCTACCCACGGCAACGCCTACTTCACTGGCTTCGGCAACAACAAGCGCGTCGTGTTCTTTGACACGCTGCTCAAGGAGCTGGAGCCAGCCGAGGTAGAATCTGTGTTGGCCCACGAGCTCGGCCATTTCAAATGCCGGCATGTGTTCAAGAGGTTTGTGCTGCTGGCGGGTCTGAGCCTCGTTGGACTCGCGCTTTTCGCCTGGCTTATCGAGCAGGCCTGGTTTTACCAAGGGTTAGGGGTCTTACAGCCCTCCGTACATACCGCAATCGTACTGTTTGTCATGATAGCCCCGGTGTTCGGCATGCTGCTACAACCGGTGCTGGCCGCGCTCTCGCGTCGCCATGAATTCGAAGCCGACAATTTTGCCGCACAGCAAGCGCACGCCGGTAGTTTGATTCGGGCCTTGATCAAGCTCTACCGGGGAAACGCCCGCACCCTCACTCCCGATCCCCTCTATTCAGCCTTTCACGATTCCCATCCGCCCGCGTCGATACGTGTCGCGCAGCTCGTAGCCAAGACCGGGTAAGGGAATTCATGTCCGCCCGGAGACTTTTAACCATACCGCTAAAACTCGCCTTCCACCCCGCCTTTGCTGGTGAGCCAACCTAAATAGACTTTGACAGAGACGGCCTTCGACCTATAGTCTTACGGGGTTTTCTTGTTAGCGTCAACACAGATCTAGATCTCCGCTTAACTTGAGCTACTTCTGGAAGAAGACCCACGGGCACTGGCCCGCGCACCTGGTGTT